>JBAXOH010000025.1:0-8395 GCA_037133335.1 bacterium | reverse complement strand
GTATAAATACCATAATAATCCCAATCTGATTTATCCAAGCTTTTCAGCTTCTCCTTAATATTAGAAAAATCGTTCTTATCTATAAAAAGAGGGACCTGGTTAAAAATTTTTATTCCATATTTACTTTGAGAAATATTAGTATTTTTTATAAAGGTCCTTCCTCCGTTCCTTAGGGTAATTCCCACATTGGTATTTGATATTTCATTATCAATTAATATCGCCGTTGATTGCTCGGAAATAAGTATTCCATTATCCGCCGTGGAATTAATTTTGTTGCCAACAACATAAGCTTCTGTTTGATAATCTATATCAATCCCGTCGTCGTAAATGTCTGTAATTGTGTTTTTTATTATATAAACTAAACAATTATTATCATTATCTATACCGTTATCTCCAAAACCTTCGATTTCATTGCCATATATGATACCCACTCCTGATTTTGTGTATATGCCAACCGGCCATAAAAGACGCTCACCTTTTTTCGGTATTAATTTATTATCATATGTAATATGGAACGATCTTACAAAATGGAATGCTTTCATTACCATTTTTGAATCGGTAAAATTGTGATTAACGAGAGCTAGGGAGTCTTGCGTTTTGACGCATCCGATATTAACTATATTAGCGAAAATACTATTGGAAACAGTCAGGGTTGTATTATTAGCTTCAATTGCCGCTTTTAATCTGTTTTCAGCGACTCTTTCCTTGTTTTCTGCGGCTAAATTTTCAAAATGGCAATAATTGAAAATATTGCCATTTTTTATCGATTCAAGATAATCCGATTCATTGAATGTTTTGTTTCTTATAGCCTGCTTATATCCTTCCAAGTCAAGATTGCTATTTCCCCCGATTATTTTTATTCCCCGCCACAAAACATTATTTTCACTTTTGAAAATAATCGGGTTTTTTTTTGTTCCTCTGGCGACAATATTTCCTTTTATTTCTATTTCAGTTCCTTCTCCCATCAGCAATATCGCTCCCGGGTCTATTGTCAAATATTCTTTTTCTGCAACTTTTAATCCTTGAGGGAACCTATTTATTCCCGCCCTTATAATTATGTTATTATGATTATTTTCTTTAATTATTACGGCAAAAAATGTAAAAATAACTATCAACAATAGTGGAAACCATAAATATTTTTTGTAATTATAAGCCATTATGTTATAATTTACTACTTTTTTTTAATACGCTATCTAGATGATTTTTCAGTGCGTCTACGTTTTTTTCATCCTTAAAGTCGCACAAATAATCCTGCACCTTTGTTTTGCACTGATAATTGTTTAACTTTTCCTCAATTTTCGCATTAAAATCATTAAATATATTTTTTTCAATCCGATTATTAGTAAATTCTGAATTTTCAAGGAATAATGAATTATTAAGACCGAAACAAAAAGGGTTTTCTTCTTTTATCTTGTCAGTTATTAATGGATTTAGACTTAGAATATCTGTTCTTTTCTGAAATATGCCCTTGGTTGCATTGTCCACATAATTTTCTTTATACACATAGATATATTGCCCGTCTTCATTTTTCGCATAATGTGATTCTAGAATTTCTACCAATTCCGGACCAGTTAAAGATACGGAATCAGGCAAACAAATATTATCAGGACATATCCTGCTGCAATAAATATTCTCAGGGAAATTTAAAATATCATTTTTTACCTTTAGAAATTCTTTTTCGTTTAGTGCACAAGGGATGCTGTCGAATATCAATATGCCCGTATTGTTGTTTTCAGCCACTAAGCTTGTGGCTAAAACAGTAGAGCCATTTCTTAAAGTTAGGCCTGTGTCAGAATTTTTTATTTCATTATTCATTATGATAGCGGATGCTTCGTCAATTAATACACCGTTATCCTTAGCATAGTCAATTTTATTATTTAAAATTATATAATTACCATCAGAATCCGCTTCGATCCCATCGTTAAAAGTTTGGGATATGCTATTTTTTACGATAACGGCATATGATTTGTTGACTTGTATTCCGTCATCGGCAACTCCCTCTATATAATTTTCATGAATAATCGCCGCGGAGTTGACCAGCCAAATGCCATCAGCGCATCCTTGATTTTCTTTCCTACCGGGGGCAATTTTGTTTTTATAGATCAGACTTACCGAATTATTTGTACTGTTTATCTGTTTATGTAATTGATTGGATAAAAATTCATTTTCTTTTATTACTGAATATGACCCCCGGGTCACTATTCCTCCTAAATAATTTATATTATTAAATACGGAGTTGGAAATCAGTAAAGAGGTGTCGTACGCCTCAATGGCTCCTATCCATCTACTATCATATGTTAGCTTATTTTCTTCGTTAGAAATATCTGAAAAATGACAATATGTAAAAACGTTCGCATTTTTTATTTGTTCGAAAAAATATTTTTCTTTTTCGGCGTCTTCGCCCATGAACCATTTCCAATATTCTTGGGGGTCGGGAATTGCCCCAGAATTTTTTATTTTAACTCCTCTCCAAAAATAATTTCCGCTTGATTTGAAAATAATCGGTTTTTCCTTTGTCCCTTTGGCGATGATTTTGCCCTCAACCAAGATTAGCTTATTCTTTTCAAAATTCAAGCGCGCCCCAGGCATAATAAATAAAGTTTCTCCCTTCTTCACGACTAAATTTTCTGCGAAAAAATGGTCTCCGCCTTCTAGCACTATTTTTTTACTGTTTTTCTTATTGATTAGCAATATCGCGCAAAAAGCCAAGAGCATTATGACAACGGTTAAAATGATTACTTTTTTATTTATTTTTTTCATTCATTTATTATTTTAGAAATATTTTTATCTTGCCCGAAAACTATGTTAAATTTTTTATAATCAAAACCATAGTCCATTTCCAGTCTGTAGATAAGAAGTTTGGCGTAAAATAAATCGGGGTAGCTATTTGCAATAATCACGATATTTTTGTTTTTTTGTCCGATAAAATCTTTTATTTTTTCATTATATTCTTTCGTAGTGAGGTAGCCGATTCTGAACTGGTAAACATCAGGAAATAAATTATCGTCATTATTTATTCTTCCATTAACTAAAAAATAATCATTGCTTATGATATTTTTAAATTTGCTCAGAGTAATAGTAAAATCATAATCTTTTATGTGATTAGGAAAAGGAGATTTTTCCGAATCTCCTTCTACCGAAGAAGGATCAGCTGTCAGAAAATTTTTTCTTCCACCAATCAAAAATTTTACATTTGGTAGATTTATTTTGGAAACCGTTTCTAAGCTTCTGCGCCCGTCGTGACAATAGATCACTATTAGGGAATTATTGAATTCTTCAGAAGTTGTATTTAGGGCGTCCATCATATTCTTTACGCTTGATATGTCTGGCGCCCTCAGGTGGGTGGCATTTTTGAATCTAAATATATCGTATTCTTCTTTTTCTCTTCCATCAATAAAATAGACCATTTTTTCTTTTCTGGCGTCTTCATAGGTTATCCCATACATTTTTTGCATGTCTTCAGGGATGTCTTCTTTTATAAATATTTCGCTATTTTCCACCGCAGGAAATATTTCTTGGTTGTTTTTAAGGGGGAAATAAAAAAATAAAAAGTAGAATATCAGAACGGTAGCCGAGGTGGATAAAAAAAATAAAATAAAAAATAAAAGTTGTTTGAGCTTTCTTTGTAGCATAGATTTTGCATCATCAAAAAAGTAAAAAGATACGATTTTTATTTTTTGAGCCGATGGTCGGGATTGAACAGACAACCTGCGGTTTACGATACCGCTGCTCTACCAGTTGAGCTACATCGGCGAACTGCATTTTGCTGATTTTAGACTATATCATATATAGATATAATATCAATGGCTTATTTATGAGCGGGATACCAGAATCGAACTGGCGCTCTCAGCTTGGGAAGCTAATGTACTGCCACTATACTAATCCCGCGTTTTCTAATTAATAACCAACGTCCGATTGCTGGTGACCCTTTCATTTTTAACCATATTAATATTTAGTATCCGTTTAATTTATGCTATAATTATATTTGTATGAAGCAGCAAAGTCAAATATGGCGACAATCCTATAAAATGATAATATTTTTTTTAACATTAACGCTGGCGCAAACGGCCGGTAGTTTTATTTATGCGGCCGAAACGGCTGAACCTCAGGAAAATCGCTCTTATTTTATAAATTTAGATAAAGAGACAATTAATAAAGGTTATACGATCAGCGCTTTTGATAATGCAATTAAGCTTTCCTTGGCTCCGGGAATATTAAGCGAGTCTACCGGGGTGGACGCTTTTGAATTAAATGAAGTAATTGACAGCCCGTGGCAGCTAGAAAGAATAAGTAAAGTTTATCAGTTTGAATTTAGAAATAAATCCGCCTATGATAATAGCCGACCGTTTAATATTCAATTATCTTATGATAAAGCCTCTGATTATTATAAACAAGTTTTTTATTATGATAAAAATTATTCTTCCTGGCGGCCTTTACCAACTATCGATTATCCGGATAAGTCGTTTGTTCGTTCTTTAATTTATTTACCTTTCGCTCGCATAGCGGTTTTTGCCAACCCGGAAGCCTTAGTTATGGGGCAAGCCAGTTGGTATAAATATAAAGGCGGTTTATTTGCCGCTTCGCCCGATTTTCCTAAAAATTCAAAGCTGCGCGTTTTTAATATGTCCAACAATAAATTTGTCGATGTGACCATTAATGATTTCGGCCCGGAAAGGAAACTTCATCCTAATAGAGTTATTGACTTAGATAAAGTAGCTTTTGCTAAAATAGCGTCAACCGGAGCTGGTATAATCAATGTAAGAGTTCAGCCGCTCAGTGTTATTCAGGAAAATAATAAAATTTTAAGTATAGCCGAGTTTGGGGCTAAATCGGAAATACAAATTACGGCCAAATCGGCTATAGTTATCGACGAACAAACCGGAGAAATACTCTGGCAAAAAAATGCTACCAGCACTTTACCCTTGGCCAGCTTAACTAAACTAGTGGCTATAAAGGTTTTTCTTGATACTGGCCCGGCCTTAAATAGCCCGGTAGCTTATAGCGTTAAAGACGAGGAATATAATTATAAATATGTTGAAAAATGGGAATCGGCCAGATTAAAATTGACCGACGGAGATACTCTAACTATTGAGAATTTGCTTTATGCAGCTTTAATTGGCTCAGCTAATAACGCCGTTGAAACTTTAGTGCGTGTTAGCGGCCTTAAGCGGGATGAATTTATATTAAAAATGAATCAAGCGGCCGTTCTTTGGGGCGCTACCTCGACGCATTTTATTGAACCCACCGGTTTAGCTCCGGAAAACGTGAGTTCGGCCCTTGACTATGCTATAATAACTAAAGAAGTTTATACTAATCAGATTATTCAAAAAATTAGCGTTGTATCTAAATATAAATTTACTACCATAAATACTAAAGAGGCCTATACCGTAACCAACACGGATAAACTTTTGCAAGTCAGTAGTTTAAATATCACCGGTTCTAAAACCGGCTATCTTGATGAAGCTCAATATTGTCTGATGGCGCGAGCAAAAAATGATTCAGGCAAGCAAATAATAGCCATAACTATGGGTGTTAATAGCCGGCAGGATAGCTTTGACGAGACCGAACAATTATTAAAGTATGCTCTAAAGATGATTAAATAAATATGATTAAATTGTCAAATATTACAAAAATTTATCAGCCGGATATAACAGCTCTTCATAAAGTAAATTTACATATTAAGCCGGGGGAGTTTGTCTCCATAGTCGGTCAGTCAGGCACGGGTAAAACTACTTTAGTTAAGCTTTTAATTAGTGAAGAGAAGGCGGACGAAGGAAAAATTGTTGTTGGTGGCTGGGATATTACTAACCTCGGCCAAGCGGAAATTTCGGTTTTGCGCCGGCAAATTGGAGTTGTTTTTCAGGATTTTAAATTATTGCAAAGAAAGACATTATTTGAAAATGTCGCTTTCGCTTTGCAAGTTTGCGGCGAGCCGCAAAGAAAAATAAATAATATTGTACCGCAAGTTTTAAAAATTGTCGGGTTGGAGAATAAGATGCATCGTTATCCGCAGCAAATTTCCGGCGGCGAGCAGCAGCGTGCCGTGATTGCCCGCGCCTTAGTACACCGACCAAAAATTCTTTTAGCCGATGAGCCGACCGGTAACCTTGATTCGATAAATGCTGATGAAATTATTGAAATTTTGCAGAAAATTAATAAGTTCGGTACGACAGTGGTTTTAGTAACTCATAATCGAGAGGTGGTAAATAAATTAAGAAAAAGAGTAATTACTATAGAGAATGGATTAATTGTCGGCGATCAAGCTGTTGGAAAATATGTTTTATAGAATCTTTAAAAACTTTTTAATAAAAAGTTTTTAATATTTTCAAAAATATAATGTATCAAATAAAAATTTTGCAGCGAGCAAAGCTCTACGGCCGTAAAATTTTTATTTGATAATTAATAAATTATTTTTATGTTTTTATTCTCATTTTTTAGAGTCATAAAATTTAGCTTGCAGGATATAGTTCGAAATATCTGGCTATCGATTATTACGGTGATAATTATTACTTTAGCTTTATTTTCGGTTAACTTACTGTTAGCGGTTAAAATATTATCTTCGGCCACGGTTAGCGCGGTTAAAGAAAAAGTTGATATCAGCCTATATTTAAAACCTGATTCATCGGAAGATTTTATTTTAGCTTTAAAAAGCGAGATTAGTAATTTTGATTCGGTTAAACAAGTAGATTATATTTCTAAGCAATCTGCCATAGAGAGTTTCAGGGAAAAACATAAAAATAATCCGGAAATATTACAAGCTTTATTAGAGCTGGGAAAAAATCCGTTATCTCCGAGTTTAATAATCAAGCCCAAAGATATTAATAATTACGATGAGTTAATTGTAAGCTTGAATAAGATTAATAATAATATAATTGAATCAAGAAATTTTGACGACCATAAAGCTATCTTGGCAAAGATTAATAGTATTGCCGAAAAGGCTAATGAGGCGGGTTTATTCGTCAGCTCGCTGTTTGTTTTAATAACAATATTGGTGGTTTATAATGCGGTGCGGGTAGCTATTTTTACTCATAAGCGGGAAATTGGCATTATGAAGCTAGTGGGCGCTTCTACTTGGTTTATCCGCGCTCCTTATTTGATTTCGGCAGTAATTTACGCGCTTTTAGGAGTGATTATGATAATTATTATCATATATCCTTTTTTAAGTTTAGTTCAACCTTATTTGGCAACATTTTTTTCCGGTTTTGAAATTAATCTATTGGGTTATTATAATAGTAATTTTTTGTTGATTTTCGGTTTGCAATTTTTGGCCGCGAGTTTGGTTAATGTGCTGGCCAGCTTAGTAGCGGTAGGTAAATATTCAAAAGTTTAAGATAAAACATAAAAAACAGCCTGTGTAATTTACAAGCTGTTTTTTATATTTATTTAAATTTAATTTTAACAATTTCAGGATTAGCTAAAATTCTCATAGGCGGGCCCCAGGTGCCAACGCCTGAAGAAGTATAAACTTGAGTATCGCCGGATTTTTTTAAGCCGTATTGAAAGCCATGGTATAAAAAATATTCAATAATTTGTATGGGGAAAAGCTGGCCTTTATGAGCGTGGCCGCAAAGTTCTAAAGAAATGCCGAATTTAGGCGCCACCTCCATTTTATCCGGTACATGTCTTAGTAAAATACTTGGTTTATTTTTATCTATTTTTAAATTTTCTAAAATCGCTTCATAATCATTTTTATTGTAGGTTGACTTATAATCAACGCCGATAATCTGCAGGCCGTTTATTTCTACTATTTTATCATTTAGAACATTAATGCCGGCTCCAGTAATGGCGTCAATATATTTTTTATTATCGCCGAATTCTTCATGGTTGCCGGTAATAAAAAATTTACCCAATGGCGTTTTAATGGTTGAAAAAATTTGTGCTAATCTATCTAAGTCAACGTTAGCTTGGCCGTCAAAAAAATCTCCGCCGATAAGAAGTAAGTCTGGTTTCGTATTTTCAATTTGTATAGCTACTTGATTTGCAAAATCATAATTTTCAATCGTGCCCAGATGCAAGTCGCTTATAAAGACAGCGGTTTTTCCCCGCCACTCGCTCGGTAAATTAGGCAAAGCGATATTCAATTCTTTAATTTTAATATTTTGTGCCGCGATGACACCATAAATTATTATGGCGGCGGCGATTAAAAATAAGCTCGTAACTAAAACATTTTGATTTACATTAAAAGAAAAGATTTTTTCTAAATACAAAATAAAATAAACTAAGAGGCAAGCTAAAATAAAATATAGCATAACGCCGAACCAGCTAGCGGCGACAGTGTAGAAAAGACGGATAAAAATATTAGAAAATTTAGCAATTAAAATTGAGGCTAAAATAAAACCCAAGGGCAATAGAAAAAAGATGATTTTCAGTAGATTTAGATAAATCTGGTTGTTAA
>JBAXOH010000024.1:0-8797 GCA_037133335.1 bacterium | reverse complement strand
CTTTAGCTTTGGGCGAAATGGCTTTAATTTTTTTATAAACCGACCGATGAACTTTTATCATATTATGAAGCACGCGCCAATAAGCCAGAGGATTTTTTTTATTTGGCGGAAACTTCCCCGATAAATAAGAAAAACCCGAGTAAATATCCGGCTCGTTTAAAGTCGTCCAAAAAATTACTTCATTTTTAAACTCAGTAACTATTTTTTCCGCATAACGGCAAAAATATTTTTCCATTTTTCCCGATTCCCAACCGCCTAAATTTCTTAACCACAAAGGAACCGGGTAATGCCATAAAGTAACAAACGGCTCAATTTTATTCTCTTTTAATAATTTTATTATATTTCTGTAATAATTAATTGCCGCTTCATTAAATTTTCCCTCTTCCGGCTCAATACGCGACCATTCAATGGAAAACCTATAAGATGATACGCCCAATTCTTTTAAACATTCTAGGTCAGCGGCGAACATTTCGTAGGAATTACAGGCCTGCCCGGAAATATAATCTTCGGGATTTTTACCAAGAGCTTTTAACTGTTTAATTCTGGCTGCCGACTTCTCCCATTCGCTCCAATCATTAATAGCGCCGCCCTCAACCTGATAAGCCGAAGTAGACGCGCCCCAAAAAAAACCGTCGGGAAATTTTAAAATTTGTTTGGACATATAATAATATTATAACATTTATTGACTTTAGGCTAATTTTATTGTAAAGTAAAAAAATAAATTACTAATTTTTTTTCATGAACATAACTGAACTGGCCAGAATTTTAAAAGTCCTAACTCAAGAGCTGCGCGACAAGCTGCCGCTTATTGGTTTTGATATCGGCCAAAAAGCCATTAAAGTTGATAATAAAACCGCGCAAAGGATTATAAGAGAGTGGCCGATTTTAATTAGGCAACTTGAGGCCAGACAGCAAGCGGAAAAAAAACAAGAAGCCACGGCCGTAACCGGAACAGCGGAAAAGCCGGAAATAAAAATTCCTAAATTTATTACAGTCAGAGATTTTTCCATAACCACCGGCTCGCCGATAAATAAAATTTTATTTGAATTGATGAAAAACGGCATTTTCAGCTCGCTTAATGAAAAAATTGATTTTGATACGGCGGCGATTATCGGCCAAGATTTAGGCCTAAACATAATCCCGGCCGAGGAAGATAAAATTAAAGATGAGGCTGACCTCGATATTTTAAAACAAGTTTTAAGCCAAGAAACCCAGATTGATTTAATATCTAGAGCGCCGATTATCGTAGTTATGGGCCATGTTGATCATGGTAAAACAAAATTACTTGACTCTATTAGGCAAACCGACGTAGTAGCGGGCGAAGCCGGCGGCATTACCCAGCATATCGGCGCTTATCAGATATTTCATAAAGACAAACCGATTACTTTTATCGATACTCCCGGCCATGAAGCTTTTACGGCCATGCGCAACCGCGGCGCTAAAATCGCCGACATCGCAATTTTAGTCGTAGCCGCGGACGACGGCGTTAAACCGCAAACGGTTGAAGCTTACCGCATTATTGAAGCGGCTAAAATTCCCTTCGTCGTCGCCATAAATAAAATTGATAAGCCGGAAGCTAATCTTGATATGGTAAAACGCGAATTAGGCGAGCAACTTAATATCGTCCCGGAAGATTGGGGCGGTAAAACCGTCTGCCTGCCGATTTCAGCTAAAAATAATACGGGCATAAACGAACTTTTAGACATGCTTTTACTTACGGCTGAAATGGAAGAAAAAAATATTCAAGCCAACCCTAACGCTAGCGCCTCGGGCACAATTATTGAATCGCATATTGACCGCGGCCAAGGTCCGGTAGCGACCGTCTTAATTCAAAACGGCGCTTTACGCATCGGCGACCCCATGACTTTTAACGGTCTAGCTTACGGTAGAGTTAGAGCTTTAGAAGATTATGCCGGCAAAAACGTTAAAGAAGCTTTGCCTTCTATGCCGGTGAAAATAATCGGTCTTAAACGCGCTCCGGTCGTCGGCGATATTATGCAGGTGGGGCTTGGCGAAAAAATAAAAACCAGTAAAATTTTCTCCCGCGCTAACGAGACAGCTAAGCCTAAAGAAGAAAAAAAAGTCGCGGCTGACGTTAAAAATATAAACCTACTTATTAAAAGCGATGTTCTCGGGTCGGGCGAAGCTATCGAGGGGTCGCTCGCTAAAATAGATCAAGAAGAAGTAAAAATAAATATTATTGCTAAAGGCCTTGGTAATATTACCGAGGGCGATATTACGCGAGCCGAAGATTCTAAAGCCAGAATTTTAGGCTTTAATGTAAAAATAACTCCGCTGGCGCAAAAATTAGCCAGAGAAAAAAATGTTGAAGTTAAAAGCTACAAAATAATTTACGAATTAATTAATGACCTTAAAGCCGAAGTTGATAGTTTAATCCAGTCAAAAATGGTTAGGGCGGATTTAGGCAGAATGAAAGTTCTGGCGATTTTTAGAACCGAGAAGTCGAGCCAAATCGTCGGCGGAAAAGTTTTGGACGGAAAAATTGAAGCTAACGCTTTAATTGAAGTTATGCGCGATAAAATAATTATGGCCGAAGGCCGATTGGCTAAACTGCAAATCGCCAAGCAAGACGTAAGCACGGTTGATGTTAATCAGGAATGCGGCATTAATTTTGAAGGCAAACCGGTAATTCAAGTTGATGATATTTTGCAATTTTATAAAATGGAAAAGGTTCACCCTGTTAAATAATTTTGCCTTTGGCAAAATTAGGGCGAAACGCTATTTAACAGGGCTAAAAAATAATTACCCCCTTTATTAAAGGGGGTTAGGGGGATTTAATATTCTTAATGCATTTTCCAAATTCTTAAACCCCCTTTATCCCCCTTGCTAAGGGGGACTTATAATATATGCCTCGACGGATTGAACAACTGAATGAACAGCTAAAAGAAGAATTGGCTAATCTGATTATAAAAGAGATAGCCCTAGACAACGGTTTAATCACCGTTTGTTTTGTTAATTGCTCAAACGATTTAAAACATGCTAAAATCGCTATTTCGGTTTTACCTGATAAATTCGGTCCGTCGGTTTTAAAAAAAATGAGAAAACTTTCCGGACTTTTTAATCAAGAACTAAAAAATAAATTAAGAATCAGGCAAATCCCGAGATTCCATTGGGTATTAGATACGACCGAAAGCCGCGCTGCCGAAATTGAAGATATAATTAAACAAATAAAAGAGGAAGAAAAAAATTAATTGTCATATGGACACTCAACTATTTCAAAAAGCCTATAATTTAATAAAAACATCTAAAAATATCCTCGTCGTAACCCACGAACAGCCGGATGGCGATGCTTTAGCTTCGGTTTGTTTAATGGCTGAAGTTTTAAAACTAAACGAAAAAAAATATCAGCTTTACTGCTATAGCGAAGTTAATCATCAATATGATTTTTTACCGCATTTTGAAGAATTAAAAAATAACCTAGTCAATTTTGATTTTGATTTAATTATTACTTTAGATTGCGGTACCGTTATCCGCACAAAACTGGAAAAAGAAATTTTAAGCCGTAAGCCGGATCAGCTATTAATTGAAATTGACCATCATCCTAAAACTAAAGAATACGCCGACTTAGAAGTCCGCGATTCGGCCGCGGCCGCGACCACGGAAATATTATATTATTTTCTTAAAGCCAATAAAATAAGAATTAATAAAAATCTGGCCAGCTGTATTTTGACCGGCATTCTAACCGACACGGGAAATTTTCTCTATCCTTCGACTTCTCCGGAAACCGTTAATATCGCCTCGGAAATGCTAGTTAAGGGCGCTAAACTTCCGCAAATTATGGAAAATACCTGGCGCAATAAATCAATCGCTTCCATGAAAACCTGGGGTAAGGCTATGTCACGCTTAAAAATTAACTCGCAATATAATTTCGGCTTTACGGTTTTAAAAAGCGAGGATGTTCCGGCTGAAGTAACCGAAGAAGAGCTTGAAGGTATGTCTGGATTTTTAAGCAACTTAAAATCGGTCAACGGCATTATGCTCTTACGCGAGTTGCCTGACGGCAGAATTAAAGGCAGTCTGCGCACCTCTAACCCTAATATAGATATCTCTAAATTGGCGCGCGTCCTGGGCGGCGGCGGGCATGCTAAAGCTTCGGGCTTTACGGTTGAGGGAAAAATTAAAGAAACCGAGAAGGGATGGAAAATAATATAAAATTTTTAACTTAATAATTAATTTTTAACATCAAATCATATGCCTCTAATCCCAACAGTCATCGAAAAATCCGGCCAGATTGAACGCGCCTACGATATTTATTCGCGCCTCTTAAAAGACCGCATCATTTTTTTAGGCGAACCGATTAATGATCATACGGCCAATATTATAATCGCCCAATTTTTATTCTTGGACGCCGAGAGTAAAGGTAAAGACATAAAATTTTATATTAACACGCCCGGCGGTTCGGTCACGGCCGGTATGGCGATTTACGATACCATGCAATATGTAAAGTCCGACGTTTCTACAATCTGCGTCGGCATGGCCGCTTCTATGGGTGCGGTTTTACTCGCGGCCGGAGCTCGTGGCAAAAGATTTAGCTTGCCTAATTCGGAAATCTTGATTCATCAAGTTATGGGCGGTTTTGAAGGCCAGGCCTCGGACATAAAAATTCACTCCGAACATATTTTAAGAGTAAGGGAAAAATTAAATAAAATTTTAGCTAAACATACGGGTCAACCGATTAGCACGATTGAAAAAGATACCGACCGGGACCATTTTATGTCGGCCGACGAATCGGTAAAATACGGCATCATTGACAAGGTAATTGTAAAATAAATTTTATTTTTAAAAACACGTTTCGCCTAGAAGCGTGTTTTTTTATAAATTAAAGGTTCTTGCCAAACCGCCGCTCTTATGTTAAGCTAAAAACTGTAATTTAATATTAATAATTTTCAGTTGTCGGACGGATTACAGGTAATAAGAACAAGCCTAAAATTAGCAATTTTGTGAAACTTAGCATTTTATCTACAATTATAAGTTACTCTCAAAATATTTTGCCTAAGCTAAAATAATTTTTGGTTTTGTTTTTATTTATAGACCTCCGACGCTGGAATACCATTTTATGTACTATGCAATTATTGGAATTCTAGCCGTAATCGGTGGTTTTTTTATTGGCTATTTAGTAAGAAAAAGTCGCGGTTTAGCTCAAGTATCCAGCGCTGAATCACGCGCGGAAAAAATCTTAACTGAAACTAAAACTAAACAAAAAGAACTGCTCTTAGAAGCTCAAGAAAAAGCTTTAAGAACTACTGAGGAAGCTAAAAAGGAAGACGAATTAAGACGCCGGGAAATTAACGGCTTGCAGTCTCGCTTAGAAAAGCGCGAAACCGTGTTTTCGCAAAAATTATTGGAACTGCAGGATAAGCAGCAGCAACTTTATGACAAAGTTAATAAAGTTGAAGAAGTTAAAGAAAAAATCAAACAAATTCAAGAAGACCAGTTAGCCAAGCTGGAGAAGATTGCCGGCTTATCTAAAGAAGAGGCTAAGCAGGTTCTATTTAAAAACATTGAAACCGATATTAAAGAAGATCTGGTTATTAGAATTAATAAATTAGAAAAAGAATCGAGCGAATCTCTAGACGATAAAGCGCGCGACTTAATGGCCGGCGCTATTCAAAGACTGGCTTCAACTTATGCTACGGAAATTACCACTACTACGGTTGATTTGCCTAACGACGAAATGAAAGGCCGGATTATCGGCCGCGAAGGACGCAATATTAAAGTTATAGAACAGCTTACCGGCGTAGAAATTATCGTTGACGATACACCTAACGCCATAACCATTTCCGGTTTCTCGCCGATAAGGCGCCATATCGCCAAAAGAACTTTAGACCATTTAATTAAAGACGGCCGTATTCATCCGACTAAAATTGAAGATGCTATCAAGCAAGCTAAAGAAGAACTAGCCTTAGATATTAAAAAGGCCGGCGAAGAAGCCATGTATGAAGTCGGCGTGGCCGGTTTTGATCCGAAATTAGTAAATATTATCGGCCGATTAAAATACCGCTCTAGTTATGGCCAAAACGCTTTAAGACATTCGGTAGAAGTCGCGCATCTATCGGCGCTACTCGCCGAAGAATTAGGCGCGGACGTAACGCTCGCTAAAAAGGGTGGTTTACTACACGATATCGGTAAAGCGGTTGATCATGAAGTCCAGGGTACGCATCCGGAAATCGGCGCCAACATCGGTAAAAAATTTAATTTAACTCCGGAAATAATCGCCCCGATTTTAACTCACCATGAAGATCGCCCCGACGGTTTAATTTCCGTCATCGTTAAAGTAGCCGACGCTATTTCGGCCGCTCGCCCGGGCGCTCGCCGCGATACTTTTGATCAATACATTCAGCGCCTTGAAGAATTGGAAAAAATTGCCACTTCGTTTGACGGCATTGAAAAAGCTTACGCTATCCAGGCCGGCCGCGAAGTTAGGGTTTTCGTTACGCCTGATAAAATTGACGATTTAGCGGCGATTAATTTAGCTAAAGAAATCGCTAAAAAAATTGAACAAGAATTAAAATATCCCGGAGAAATAAAAGTTAATGTCATTAGAGAAATGCGCGTGACCGAATACGCGAGATAAATAGTCTGTCATTGCGAGCGACTAAAAGGAGCGAAGCAATCTCACGCGCTATTTATTAAAATTATACTTTTTTCTCTGTTACTAAACTTTATTCTATAAAAATCTTCGCGAGATTGTTTCGTCGCTGAAGCTCCTCGCAATGACAATACATTCTATGCTAAACATCCTCTTTATCGGCGAAGTCAACGGTAAAATTGGCCGCCGAACGGTTCAAGAAATTTTGCCTAAATTAAAAAAGGAATTTAAGCCTGACTTGGTTATTTTAAACGCGGATAATTTAGCTCACGGCAACGGCGTTTCCGAGACCACTATAAAAGAAATGCTCGCAACCGGAGTTGACGCCTTTACCGGCGGCGACCATTGTTTTGGCAATACCGGCTCGCTTAATATTTATGACGCTGATTTACCATTACTGCGCCCGGCTAATTATTCTAAAAACGCTCCGGGCAAAGGCTTTATGGTTTTAGAGCTTAAAAACGGACATAAAATACTTCTAATAAGCTTAGTCGGCCAAGTTTTTATGTCCATGGATTATGATAATCCGTTTCATAAAGTTGACGAAATTTTATCTAATCTTGCCAATAATAACCTATCTGCTATAATAATAGATATTCACGCCGAAGCCACTTCGGAAAAAATTGCTTTAGCTCATTATCTAGAGGGTCGTGTAAGCGCTATTTTAGGAACCCATACTCATATTATGACGGCTGACGGGCGCGTTTCCGATTCCGGCACCGCGCTAATTACCGACGTTGGCATGACCGGCTTCGCGGATGGAGTTTTAGGCGTAGCTAAAGAAGACATCATTAAAACTTTTCTAACCCAGATTAAAACTTCGCATATTATTCCGGAAACCGGACGCTCTATTTTTAACGCCGTCTTACTAACGATTGATTCTAAAACGAAAAAGGCCGTAAGTATTAAACCAATAACAAAATATATTAATATAAAATAAGAAAATAATTTTAAATCTATGAACAAAGCAGGTTTAATAGAAAAAATCGCCGCTGAAATAGCGGTTACGAAAAAACAAGCCGAAGACATGGTTGAGGCTTTAGTCGGTACGATTATTTCTGAGCTTAAAGCCGGTAACGAAGTCACTATAACCGGTTTCGGAACTTTTATGGCTAAATCGCGCCATGCCAGAGGCGGCGTTAACCCGCAAAGGCCAAGCGAAAGAATCCAGATTCCGGCCGTCACGGTAGCTAAATTTAAAACCGGTAAAACTTTAAAAGACGCGCTTAAGGGAAAATAAAAAATTTACAAAATAAAAAAGAAGGCTCTAAAAGCCTTCTTTTTTTGTGCGCCCACCAGGACTCGAACCTGGGACCTTCTCGTTAAGAGCGAGCAGCTCTACCAACTGAGCTATGAGCGCAAAATTAATTATTTTTAGTGGTGGCGGGTGGGCTTGAAGCTCCTCGGTGCTCGCCTCGGCGCCAAAAAAGAAAACGGAGTCGACCTTAGCGTTATGAGTGCTACGCTCCCCGCCCGTACCGAATGGCACGTTCGGGCGGGTAACCAGCTGAGCTACGCCATCATATAAAAAATTTTACTTTAAATTTTTCCGGTGGTGGCGGGTGGGCTTGAACCACCGACCTTAGCGTTATGAGTGCTACGCTCTAACCAGCTGAGCTACGCCACCATTTTATAATTTTGAATATTAATGTTAATGAAACGGCCATCTGAGTCCCGATGTTGCTGAAAGCAAATCGGGATCCCGACTTCCGCTTTGCGGAACGTCGGGACTACGCCACCGTTTTTGTGCTCCCGCCAGGATTCGAAGCTCCTCGGTGCCTACCTCGGGGCCTAAAAATCCAAAACGGAATGAACTCTTGGTCCGACTTGCCCGCCAATGCCTGTGCCCCGGAGAGGATTTGAACCCCTAACCTTCTGGTCCGAAGCCAGACACTCTATCCAGTTGAGCTACCGGGGCACGAGCACAGGCAGGCGGGAGCCAAGTATGATACCGCGCCCGCAACGCCTTGCTTGCAAGGCGAGCGGGTCCATTTCACTACGAGAGCAAAAATTTTAATATCAATATTATACCAAAAAACTCCTTAATTAGGAGTTGTTTTTATGTTAACATAATAAAAAATAAAAATCAATATTTTTTAATAATCTCAACAATCTTGACATTATATTTGGATTTGCTATACTTAAATCATAAACAAGAGAGAGACCCCTGATATGTTTCGGCATATC
>JBAXOH010000023.1:0-8822 GCA_037133335.1 bacterium | reverse complement strand
TGGAGATTATCTTACCGGCTTAAATATGCTTATAGCCAAACTGTAAATTATTTTTATATTTATTATAGAGTATCTAAAAACCCCTCTTAGGAGGGGTTTTAAAATTGCTTAATATAGTTTTTTCAAGTCTATTTAAAGGCTTGGTTTAATTTTTTATGCAGTCTTGATTTTTTGCGGTTACTGGCATTTTTTTTAATAACGCCTTTTCCGGCCGCTTTATCTAGGGCGCATAAAGCCTTGGCTACTAATTCTTTAGCGCCGGCGTCTTTAGCTTCAATTGCCCGGCGGCTTTTTTTAATCAAGTCTTTTAAATTATTTTCAGTTTTTTTATTGCGCGTTTGGCGTTTTTTTGATTTACGCAATTCTTTTTTAGCTGAAGCTGAATTAGGCATAGAATAGAATCTTTAGTTTATAATTATTAATAAATATTTGTGAGATTTAATTATATTAGCATAGGTTCTTTTATTATTCAATAGTGGTTTTTTTCCTAATTTTTTGCCAATTTTTATAGGTAAAAAAGATTAAAATTAAGAAAATTACTATTAAGCTTACTATTTGTGGAAAACGAAGGCCAAAAATGATGGGTGTCGCGTCAATGCGGATAAATTCAAGGGAAAATCTTAATAAAGAGTATAAAATAGCATAATTTATAACGCATAATATATAGCTTGGTTTAGACAGCTTTTGTTTTTTTATCAGCCAAATTTGAAAAAATATTAAAATTAAAAATATTATAAAACTACCGATTGCTTCATATAGAAATGCCGGATGAAAATAGTCATAATTAAGATACTGCCAGGGGCGGTGAATTATATTAATCGGCATACCCCAGGGCAGATCGGTAGGATAACCAAACAGCTCTTGATTAAAATATTTGCCCATGCGGCCGATGGCCTGAGCTAAAGGTAGGCCGGTTACCGCGATAGCGGCTAGCTGCCAAAAATTTTGATGATGTTTTTTTGTATAAAGCCAAAGCGCTAAAGCGCCGCCGAGAATGGCGCCATGGATAGCTAGTCCGCCTTGCCAGATTTTAAAGATGTCTAGAGGGTGGTTTAAAAAATAAGGCCATTCCAAAAATATGTCATAAATTCGCGCGCCGATTATGCCGCCGATAATTAACCAAAAGGCCAGGTCAATTATGATATCGCTTTTTATGTTATAAAATTTGGCTAAATAAAGAGAAGTCGTTAACGCGGCTAAAGTTGCCAGTAAAATAAAAAAACCGTACCAATAGATATTGATTGGACCGATAGTGGCGAGGATGGGCGAGGGATTAAAAGTGTGGAGAAAGTTAAACATATTATTATTTTCTCTTTTTAACACAATTTAGTCAAATAAATTATTGTAGCAAATTTAACGGAAATATAAAAAATAGGACCCTATTAAAAGTGATCCTCTGTTAATTAACGCCGCAATGCGCGCGGCTGACCGTATTGGTCGGCGGCATGCGGGAAAAAGGTCGGTTTACCAATAGCAAAGGGAAACCAAATAAGTCCGTTGCATTGGTGGCAAACAACGTGCTTGCCGGCAGACAGTTTCTCCCCGGGAGAAAAACTAACCTCTATTTTTGCCCCGCAACCAGGGTTGGGGCAATTATTTGTTTCGCTCATATCGCTTTCCTCCTTATTCGAAGAAATTTTTTAAGACGATATTTAAAAATTACGAAGCGGCGAGAATAGTAATTTTTCCGCCCATCACTGGCATAAAGTAATTCGGCCAGTAGTACAGTAATAACAATGGCAATTAAAATTAATAAAAAAAGCATGGTTTGTTCTTGGAAGGATTGTTGCAGGCCTAGAAGCTTGCCTCCTTCGTTTGCCCTACGAAAGATCAAGGCAACTAACACCGCCAGAGCGACCACACCCGCAATCCCGCTGTAGCCGGCACTCTTTTTATTTTCTTTTTTCATTTCTCCTCCTTTTAAATTAAATTTTTTATGTTCGATTTATATTTTAAAATATCATTAGTCCGTAATAAAGTCAAGGCTAAAAAAGAAAAAAGCCTAGCGTATTTATTGCTAGGCTTCTATATAATTTACGGTTTTTTGTCAGCTTTTTGCTGACAGAGAACCGATATTTTAGGATTTTAAAGCCTCCTTAAGGCTTTTTTTCAATACACTTAAGGCCTCAATTAATAAGGCCCCTATCAATACGACAACAAAAAAATCTGTTACCGCCTGGGCTGTCGTTATAAAGCCCAGATCGTAATAATGGTAAACGCCAACCGCTGCGAGCGCGGCTACTACTAAAAGTATATATCCTTTTTTCATTTTTGTTCCTCCTTTTTATTTTAGTAATTTTTTGTTAAATTTGCGGTTAATTTTATATGTCCTGTTTTCTCTAAGATAAGAAAAATCAGGGCTACTGCGGCCGCTACAACAGTGGTTATTACACCAGTCCATAGATAGTACAAACTTCCCGCGGCCAATCCTTGTGGGACAATAACAAGGGCGCCAACCAGCCCAACGCAAAGAGCCACGCTTGCTAATACTACAAATAAAACAAAATAAATAAAAAACATATTTCCTCCTTAAAGTAGTTTATTTAATTTTAAAGACCCATGTTATGAATTTTTATAATATCATAATATACAAAATTTGTCAAGGTTTTTTATGTAATTATGCTAATATTAAATAAAAATAAAGACGGTTATTATAACTGTCTTTATTTTATAGGAAAAGAATGAGATTGCTTCGTCGCTCGAGTACGAGCTTCTCGCAATGACAAATAAGTAAGTTTACTCAGGAATGACGGATAATGGGTGCTTAATTATTTAAAAGGCTTCTTGTTGTTAAGCTTTTTTCGGTTTCCAGTATGGCAATAGTTGTTTTTATAACCGTGTCCGGGTTTAGAGAAATACTGTCTATACCGCATTCAACTAAGAATTGAGCGAACTCAGGAAAGTCGGATGGCGCTTGACCGCAGATACCTATTTTAGTTTTGGTTTTTTTAGCTACCCCTATTACTTGTTTGATTAATTTTTTTATGGCCGCGTTGTTTTCATCATAAACTTGGCTGACTAGAGAACTGTCGCGGTCAACGCCGAGCGTTAATTGTGTTAGGTCATTAGAGCCGATAGAAAAACCGTCGTAGAGTTTAGCAAATTCATCGGCTAAAATAACGTTAGAGGGTATTTCCACCATGCAGTATAACTCAAAATTATTTACGCCTTGTTTTAAACCGTTGTCGGCAATAATTTTTATAACCTGTTCGGCTTCTTTAATGGTTCGGCAAAAAGGCACCATAGCTTTTAAATTAGTCAGTTTCATTTCTTCGCGCACTTTTTTTATAGCAATGCATTCAAGTTCAAAAGCCGGTTTAAATAATGGCGTGTAATAGCGCGAAGCTCCGCGCCAGCCGATCATGGGATTATTTTCAATCGGCTCATATTCAGCGCCGCCGATTAGATTAGCATATTCATTGGTTTTAAAATCAGAAAATCTTATAATTACGTCCTTAGGATAAAAGGCGGCCGCAATAATAGCTATGCCTTGAGCCAGCTTATCAATGTAATATTGTTTTTTATCTTTATAGCCGGCCGTTAATTCATCAATTTTCTTTTTAGCCTTTTTGTCTTTTAATTTAGAGTAATTTATTAATGCTAGGGGATGAATTTTAATTTGGTCGTTAATAATAAATTCTTCGCGTGCCAGGCCAACACCGTCGCTAGGGATAAAAGAAGATAAAAAGGCAATGTCCGGCGAGCCGATGTTCATCATGATTTTAGTTTTTGGCTTGGCTAGATTTTTAATGCTGGTCTTATTAATTTTAAATGGCAGTTTGCCTTCATAAATAAAACCCATATCGCCTTCGGCACAGCTAACGGTTATAGCCTGACCGGTTTTTATTTTTTTAGAGACATCGCCGGAGCCGACGACGCAGGGAATTCCTAATTCGCGCGAGACTATGGCCGCGTGGCAGGTTCTACCGCCTTTGTCCGTAGCAATCGCCGAAGCGATTTTCATAATCGGTTCCCAGTCCGGATCGGTCATATCGGTTACTAAAACTTCACCGGGTTTAAATTTAGCAATATCGGAAATTTTCATAATTCGATTGGCGATTCCGGCGCCGATACGGTTACCAACGCTTCTGCCGGTAGAAATTATTTTACTCTTTTTTTCTATAACATATTCTTCGATTACGCTATAATCGCGGACGCTATGAATAGTTTCCGGTCTGGCCTGAATAATATATAGTTGGTTTTCCTTGCCGTCTAAGGCCCACTCTATATCCATCGGTCGGCCGTAATGTTTTTCAATTTGCATGGCCCAATCAGCGAGTTTAAGCACTTGAGCATCGGTGATTGATTGTTGGTGTTGTAAGGCCTTAGGCACTGGCATATCTTTGACCGGATGCTTAGGGTTATTACTATAGATCATTTTAATTTTTTTAGTCGAGATTGAATGCGAGATAATGGTTTTAGTTGGTTTAAAAACATAAAATTCGTCAGGGTCAACTTTACCCTGCACGATATTTTCTCCCAGGCCGTAAATTGAGCTGACTAAAACGACATTATTAAAGCCGGACTCGGTATCAATAGTGAAAATTACGCCAGAAGCCGCTAAATCCGCGCGGATCATTTTTTGCACGCCAACCGATAAGGCGATTTTAAAATGGTCAAAGCCTTTATCTACGCGGTAGGAAATGGCGCGGTTGGTAAATAGCGATGCAATACATTTTTTTACCGCCAGTAGCAATTCAGTTTCGCCGGAGACATTTAAAAAAGTTTCTTGCTGGCCGGCGAAAGAAGCATCAGGCAAATCTTCGGCAGTAGCGGACGAGCGGACCGCGACATGCAAATTTTTAGTTTTATAAAACTGCGATAATTTTTTGTAAGCCTCGGTAATGTCTTGGCTCAAGTCTTTAGGAAAAGCCGTAGCGATAATTAATTTTCTGATTGCCGCGCCGCGCTTAGCCAAATCAGTTACATTATGAGTATTTAAGCCGTCTATAATTTTTTTAATATCTTCTTTAAGATGAGTTTGCTCTAAAAGATAAGTATAGGCGTTGGAGGTGGTAGCGAAGCCGTTAGGTACTTTTATGCCTTGGCCGGCTAAATTTTTATACATTTCGCCGAGTGATGCATTTTTGCCACCGACTTCCGGCACATCTTTAATAGTAGTTTCTTCAAAAAATTTGATGAATTTTTTTTCGGGCATAGATTAAGTTTTTATTGCGAACAACCTCATATTCGCCGTCCGCCAACCGGCAGAAGCGAAATGGATTTAAACGCAATAACAGTTTTTATTATAGATTAATTTTTTTACTGTAATCGTAGATGTAAGGGATTTTCCACCAAGTTCCTTCTAAGCATTTTATAATGCCCATAATTGCGATGACAAGAATAGCTAAACCGACCAACCAGCCTATTACCGGAATCCAGGCGACAAAGCTTATGATGAATAAAATTAGGCCTTGCTTGGCATGAAATTGGCAAAATTTAGAATGTTTTTTGCCTAAGAGCGGGATTAAAAATAGAATCCAGAAATAAGACAAAGCCGCTACAGTTTTGTTTTTTTCAATATCCGAATCAAGCGAATTTTTTGTTGTTTTTTCTTCAATCATAGTTTTATGTTTAATAATTAGTAAGTATATTAATTATATTACTATAATAACATAATTTTTGGTATAATGAAATTACAATTGACAAAAGCCAGAAGATAATTAAGAATAAAAATTACGCAGGCGTGGCGGAACTGGTATACGCGCTAGCCTTAGGAGCTAGTGGAGCAATCTATGAGAGTTCAAATCTCTCCGCCTGCACCAGCCTTTAAAAACCTTTTCAAAAAAGGTTTTTAATATTTTCCAAAAATATAAGGTATCAATTAAAATTTTATTTGATAATTGGCGTTAATTTTGTTAATATTAAAGCGCAATTAATTTAAAATATTATTATGCCTAATAAAAAAACTTATGTTATTTCTATCGGAGGTTCGTTAATCGTTCCGCCCGAAGGTGTTGATTGGCATTTTTTAAAAGAATTTCGGGCTCTAATTTTAGAAAAAATAAAGCAGGGTCATAAATTTTTTTTAATCGCCGGTGGTGGAATTACGGCCAGAAATTATGTGGCCGCGGCTTCGCGGGTAGTAAAAATTGAAAGAGAGGATTTAGATTGGCTGGGCATTCATGCCACTAGATTAAATGCCCATCTCTTAAGGACGATTTTTAGGGACCAGGCTAACCCGGAAATTATTAAAAATCCTACTTTTAGATTGTACAGTGAAAAAAAAATTATGGTAGCTTCAGGTTGGAAGCCGGGTTGGTCAACCGACTATGTCGCCTCTATGATAGCTCAAGAATATGACGTAAAAACTATTATCAACTTGTCTAATATTGATTATGTTTACGACAAAGATCCAAATAAGCATAAAAACGCTAAAATAAAAACTAAAATGACCTGGCCGGAGTTTAGAAAATTAGTAGGGAATATTTGGTCGCCGGGGTTAAATGCTCCGTTTGATCCGGTAGCGGCAAAAAAATCTCAAGAATTAGGCTTGGAAGTAATAATTATGAATGGAAAAAATATAAATAATTTAAAAGATTGTCTTGAGGGAGAGAAATTTAAAGGCACGGTGATTTACCCCGTTAAATAGCGTTTCGCGATAATTTTGCCTTTGGCAAAATTATTTATCAGGATAAAATAAAATATAATTTAAATATTATCTAAAAATTATGCGGAAAAAAGGAGGCGTTTTTTATTTGGTGAAAATAATGATGATCCTGGCCGTAATTGGCGCAGGATTTTTTTGTACGCAAAAAGTTTTAGCCAGCCAGAGTATTTTAATTAGCGAAGTGCAGATTACCGGTGGACCGGGTAAAACCGAAAATGATTTTATTGAGCTTTATAACCACACCAACTCTCCCTTTAATCTTAAAGGTTATCGCTTAGTAAAAAGAACTAAAACCGGTACTACTGATACTAGTATAAAATCTTGGTCAACTGACGTTTTTATTCCAGCCAACGGTTATTTTTTGTGGGCCAATAGTAATTATTTTGATATCTCCGTAACGCCCAACGCGACTACCACGGCTACTATTAGCAGTGATAACGGCGTTGCTATTCGTTTTGGCGCCGCCGATACCGGCGTCATAATCGATAGCGTAGCCTGGGGGCAAGCTCAAAATATTTTTGTTGAGGGCTCGGTTTTTCCGACTAATCCCGAAGCCAACCAAAGCCTTGAAAGAAAAATTAATTTAGATACTGATAATAACAACGCTGATTTTTTTGTTCAAGAAAATCCCAATCCGCAGAATTCTGGCACGGTGATTATTACTCCGCCAGAAGATCAAACGGTGATTTTGCCGGAAGTACCGCCTACTAATAATAATACGGCAACGTCATCTAGCTTCGTAGAAAATTCTTTTAGCTCCACTTTGCCAGCTGAGCAGAAAAATAACTTTGGCGATGTTTTAATAAACGAATTTGTCTCCGACCCGGCTGATAATGAGGTTGAATGGATTGAGATATTTAATAAAGTTAATAAAGAAATTGATTTAACCGGTTGGTGGATTGAGGAGGGTAGTAAAGCTAAGACTAATTTAGAAGGCATCATTGGTGTTAGCGGTTCAGGCCGTTATAAAATTATTGAAAAACCGCCTGGTAGCTTAAATAATGCCGGGGATATTATTATTTTATATGACAGTAGCGGAAAAATAATTGATCAAGTAGTTTATGGCGACTGGGATGACGGCAATTCGTCCGATAACGCGCCGGTAGCGCCCGACCCGGGGAGCACGGCTAGAAAATTTGACGGTTATAATACTTATAATAATTTAAATGATTTTGCAATAACCATAAAGCCGACTAGGGGCGCTAGTAATATTATTCAAGTTGAAGATGAAGTAAGTTCTGAAGCTAAAGCCAGATTTGATTTTAGTGGTGATATTTTAATTTCCGAAATATTACCTAACCCGACCGGCGACGACACTAAATTTGAATTTATAGAAATATATAATGCAGGCAAGCGAGAGGTTAATTTAACCGGTTGGAGCATAAGCAACGAAGACAATAAAAAAGTTAATTTGGAAAAAATTGCCACCAGCACGATTATTAAAGCCGGGGAATTTATGATATTTTTGCGATCGCAAACTAAGATAGTTTTGCATAATGACCAGGGGCAAGTAAAATTATTTCAGCCCTTAGCTGATAAACCGTTCATAACCGTGGATTATAAAAATGGAAAAGAAGGCTGGAGTTATAATTCACTTGATTATAAAATAAACGGCGAATGGATTTGGAGTGAAACCGAGACGCCCGGAGCAATTAATATTTTTAAAACAGTTAATCGCGCGCCGGAAGTTGAATTTAGTTTTAAGCCGCCGGCCTTGATTAATTTTCCGGTAATTTTTGACAGTTCGGACACTAATGATAAAGATGATGATAAATTAAAATTTAGCTGGGATTTTGGCGACGGTTTTAAAAATAATTTAGCCAATCCGGAACATACTTATTTAAAGGCTGGAGTTTATAAAGTTAAACTAGAAGTTAGCGATGGCCAAGAAATCGGGGTAAAAGAAGAGAGTATTAAGGTTGTAAATACTGTCGGTGAACTTGAAAAAATTGACGAGGTTACTTCGTCGGCTAACGGAGTTTCTAATAATAAAAAAATAATTATCAATGAAATTTTTCCCAATCCGCCGGGAGCGGATGCTGACAACGAATGGATAGAATTAAAAAATCAAAGGCAGCATGCGATTTTTGCAGTACCCCCCTATTTTCCATTTTTCACACAACAGGGTGGAGTTATAAGCGGGAAAATGAAGAACGGGGAGAAATTGGGGAGATGAAAACTAAAAAAACAGACAGTCAACACTGTATTATTT
>JBAXOH010000022.1:0-9224 GCA_037133335.1 bacterium | reverse complement strand
CATTCTTCTTTACTAGTAAACTATGGCAATCAACAAACTGATGGCTATACGATTGATGTAAAGACAAAAAATGCTGCGGGCACGGTATTAGAAACAATTTCTACTAATCCTTTTTATATTCAAAGCGGCGGTTCAAATACTTTGTCTGGGACAATTACGGCTACTGGCACCACCGGCGGATCGATGAAATTGTATTTAAACTCTACCATGACCGGCCCTTCGGAAACTACAGCTACTTTTGGTGGTGGAGGCACCGCGGCTTATAATTTTGGCAGTTTGCAAAATGGAGATTATATACTCTTTACCGACCCTTTTATTCAATTGACCGGTGAAAATTTTATGGGTATTAATCCTCCTAAAAATATTCGCATTTCCGGAAATAAAACTGAAGATTTTTCTTTGACTGGAGATAGTGCTGGCGGAGCAGTAGCGGTCACTATCAATATCACCGGCCCGGCCAATCAAGCTATTGACGTTTTTGCCGGTGGACCTGGTTCGTTTAAATCTAAATCTTTAACTCTAACCGGCGGAGTTGACACTACCACCCTTTATCTGGGCGATGGCGACTGGTTTATGAACGTCGGCCCGCAAATGCCAAAGGGTATTACGACCGGCCCACCCCCACAACCAAATTATGTCATACCACAACCAAAAAATATTAAAATTTCATCAGGCACAAGCACAATTAACGGAGTAAATACTTCTACGGCAACCTTCACTTTAATTACGGCCAACAAAACGTTAAAAGGCACAGCCAAAGATCAAGGGGGTAAAGCAATTGCTAACGCTGATGTCTGGGCTTATGATCCATTAAGCGGATTTAACACTTTTGCTAAAGCCGACACTAATGGACAATTTGCTTTAAAATTAACCGCAGGAAAATATAAAGTTGGCGCTTCGGTTCCGGGCATGCCGCCGACTAAAGAAGTTGTGGTGGATATTACCGGCAACATAGTAAAATCTGACGGCGTTCAAGTTACAGCCAATATCGGAGCTATGACATACGCTGATTTTATTATCGGCTTCGCTAAACCTGATTATAAAATCACCGGTCAAGTAACTGATGCTAACGGCGGTGTTATTAAAGACGCCGCCATCTGGTCATATCGCACTGATGGTTCGGGCTTTGCTAATGGCAATACCAGTTCGGACGGAAAATATACTTTATATGTTGCTAACGGAACCTGGAAAGTCGGCACCTATATCCCTGGCTACGGACCAATGCCGGAGCAAACCATCACGGTTCTTAATTCAAATCAAAGCAATATTAATTTTTCACCAGCCAATAGCGGTGAAACCTATTATAGGGTAAGCGGTACTGTTTCTGTTGATGGCGCTGCTACCTCTAACGCTTTCATTCATGCCGAGTCAACTGCACAAATAAACGGCCGTTTCCGTTTTGCCGATGCTGTCTCGGATGCAACCGGAGCTTATAGCCTAAAAGTTCCAGTCGGCACTTATCGTATTATGGCCTATCACCCTGACTACGGCGAATTCGCGCCGCAAATTAAAATTGTTTCCGCAGATGCTACTCAAAACTTAACTAAATCAGCCCCGCAACTTATTACGGTAGTTATAAAAGATTCTAACAATGCTCCAAAAATTGTTACTGAATCGTTTATTGATTTCTTTAATACAGCTAACAATTTTGGCAGCTTCATGAACATTAAAAATTCCGCTACAGGTACCGTACAATTAATCAACGGCACTTACAAAATTAATGCTCATATTCCTGGGGTAAACGAAAGCTCAATGACAATTTCTACTAGCAGTTTAACCGTAGTCGGCCTACCGGTCACGGTTACTATTACCCTCCCCGCCCTTTCTACCGTTTCCGGGAAAGTAACATCAGGAGGACTAAATATAAAAGATGCCTGGGTAGAACTTTCCGCTACTTCGACTGGTATCCGTTTCGGTAAGGTAACTGATTCAAACGGCGATTATTCAATTGATGTTCCAAACGGCACTTACGCCATTAATGCTATGAAACCGGGATATATGGGAACAAGAGAAAATAAGGTTGTTTCCGGTGCTACCACCCACGACATTATTCTTACAACCTCTCTAATTACTCTTAGCGGCACTATTACTGCAAATTCAGCTACTTCTTCATTCGCTTTTGTCCGCGCTGAAAAACTAGATTCTCTTGGTAATGTTGTAAATGTAGTTGGCGGCCAAGCTGATGCTAACGGCGATTACTCTTTAGCCGTATCGACCGGGACTTACTGGAAATTATACGCCGTAGCCGATGGCTATAAAGAAAAATCTTACGGTGCGGCCTTCGCGATTAGCGGCTCGCTAACCGGACGAAATATTAACCTTACCGAAACCGTCACTATTAACAAACCGGTAAGCCAGCCAATCACCCCCTCTCAAGGCGGTACGGTTAGCGCTCCGGAAATCGGCGTAAAATTAACAATTCCGGCCAATGCCTTAAACGGTGATAATTCTGCCGGAAACATTAGAGTTACGGAAACGAGTAATATAATTAAAACCGATACGGCCGTACCGTTAGGCGGAAAAGCGCGCGAAATCTCCGCTACCGATTCTGACGGACAGGCAATCAATAATTTAAATAATTCCATTACTTTAGAAATGAGTTATACTAAGGCCGAACTCGATACGATGTTACCGGAAATTTTTGGCACATCAATATGGAGCGGATTTACTGATTTGGAAAAATTCGACCATATGAAAAATTTAACGCTTTCTTATTGGGATGAAACCGCCGGCTCATGGATTGAAAGACCTAGCACTATGAATATAGCGCCTGCTACTTCAACCGTATATTCAGCGGTTGAATCTATAAAAATTACCGGCGATACTAACCACTTCACTATTTTCGCCGTTATCATGCCCTACATCGCTACGGTCGTACAAGCCGCAGAGATTACGCCGCCTACCCCTTCTTCTTCCGGCGGCGGCAGCATTACCCCGAAGCCAGTGCCGGCGGCCTGCTCCATCGTTTTATATAACGACTGGGGAACGACATGCACCGGCGGCTATTACTCCCGCACGGTAAAATCCCAAAGCCCGTCAGACTGTATTTTAACCACGGCTCAAGAAAATGATAAGAAAAAATCTTGCGTTCAAACTCCCGCGAGCCCGGCCGCCGCCGCGACCAAAACAACAGAAGAATTTTTTAGAAATGAGGCCGCGCAAATTACCGGTCAAAATGTCTTTGTTACATTAGACCAAGCCCAAATAAAATTATACGAAAATTTAATAAAAGGCAATAGCCTAAACAAAAATAATAAATTTTCAATTGCCCACTTTATAAAAAACGGCACCGACAGCACAGTTAAATTAGGCGCCGGGGAACGCGCGGGCGTGATAAATTCCTATAAAGCCGCTTTTGGAAAATTGCCGTTGACTGAAACCGAATGGTCTGATGCTATAAAAATCGCTAACGGCAGATGGCCGAACCTAACCAATGCAACTACTGAAAATAATGCTACTGTTGTATTTAAAAAAATCTATAAACGCTCGCCTAATATGAAGCAGACTAACGACAATGCCGCGGTTACGGTTATCGCTTATGGCTTAAGACCGGCCAACAGAAATACCAACAGTGAAAAAGCCGCTATAAAAAGCTTTAAAGCAATTTACGGCTACAATCCGGTTTCGGCAACCGCCTGGGATATAGTTAGAGCTATAGCGTATTCCGGAGCTAAAAGATAAAAAAATAATTCAACTACAAATAAAAAACACCAGCCCAAGGCTGGTGTTTTTTATAAAATACTAGTACTTTATAATACTGCTTCTTTGGCCGCTTTGGCAACTTTAAATTTAACCACAGTCTTAGCTTTAATCTGGATGGATTCTCCGGTGGCTGGATTTCTGCCCATTCTGGCCGCGCGGTTAATCTTAACTAATTTACCAAGGCCCGGTAAAACGAACTCACCATTCTTTTTAACCTCTTTTAAGGCTAAATTGGCTAACTTTTCCATAAAACTAGCCGTGTCCTTTTTGCTCATACCGGCTTCTGCGGCCATGGCATCTAACAGTTGAGACTTAGTCATTTTTGACATAATTTTTCTTTTTACCCCCGATTAATCCGGGGAATATTTAAATTATTAATAAACCCTTATATCTATTAAACATTATACACTATCTAATAAAAAAAGCCAATGTTTATAAGTCTGCAACTCGCTTTAATAATTCCCTATGTAGCCGGGAAAATAATTTGGCATAACTTCCTGCATATCGTATTGGTTGTATGACTCTATGGTAAAGAGATCGGTAAAGCTAGTAACCGCTGAAACGGGATTATCAAGAATACCTAGAAGATAGCCACCAATTTGACCCCAGCTGGTGGAAATAGATGAAGTTGGCGGTTTAGCAGGACGCCAAGTGACCATTTTTCGATCCAGATAATAGCCATTGAGCGCGCCCGATCCCTCGCCTTCTCCGGTAATAGCATCTTTCTTCTGCACTCTAAACCAAACTCTAATCTGAAAATCATTATTCCAATTTACCGCGAGATTATTTAAAGTAAATGTTTTAGTACCGATATTGTCGGGGCCATTATTAGTCCAAAAGGATTCATCAACCCAAACTTCCGCATTATCAGAAACAATGGCTACTTTATAAACGTCCACTTTAGTCATCTGATTATAGCAACCTCCGGCCGCAATCGTAATTGGGACGTCAATGCCTGAAACCGTAATCCCGCCATCGCCCTCTACTTTGTGGCATTCCCAATTATTGCCTTTGATTTTAACGGTTAATTTTGTCAGTTTAGTGGAAGCGCCGCTGCCGGTATAATCCAGCCCCATCTTCGTGTTGCCGATCCCCCACCAGACATCAACGTTGTATTCGGGAATAAAATATGAATTGGCTGGTGTGCCGACGCTCTGATGCCAAGAAACAAAAGTAGCGCCACGCTCAGCGCGATTATTAACCACCGGCGGATACATAGTGAAATACACCGCATATTCATGGCCGGCTATAATATCCTGGTTAGGCACTTCGAGAGCGACGTAGTTAGGCTTTTGAAATTTAAATTTCTTAATACCGGCCGATATATCAAAATTGAATTGGCCGTCTGCTCCGGTTACGCCCAACATAATATCATTTACATAAACATCAACGTTAGCTAGCCCGGCGCCTTCATCGTTAGTTACTAGACCGGAAAAATATCCAACCGTTGTTACCGGCAATTCTTTATTTACTACTAAATTTTCCATGGGCGCTGCGGTTACAGCTTGGGTCGTACGAGCATAACCGTCATGAGTAAATTTTAGAGTATAGCTACCGCCATTAATAAGAATTTTATAATCACCGTTCGCGTCCGTAGTGGCTCCTATATCCGTACCGAGCACATTAACGACCGTCCATGATAATGGAGATCCATTCCCGGTAATACGCCCGGCTATTAAAGCTTTTTTATCCATCACTACTTCTAACGAATATCTTCGCCAGTCAACAATGCTCGGGTCATATATTTCGTCGGAAGCATAATTAAAGTCTAAGGTTTGAGTGCGCCAACCAGGAGCCGAGACGGTAACGGTATAATCGGCGGCGCTAGGACGACTTTCAAACATTACTGCTCCGACCGAATAGTAAAAAGTTTCTGTGCCGGTAATTTTAGTTTCGGTTACCCCCGTCACTTTGTTAACTATTTTAACCGTAGCATTATTCAAATTATTATATTCATTATCAACCACGTTAACTTCAAAGGCAGGATATTGCACCTGCCGGGGCGGCTCTTCTACTGTTTTGGTTATTTCCGCTTTATTATTATTTTCATTTAATTCCAATACCGCGTTATCCAAGTCTACTATAGCGGCAAAACCAATATTAGCTCCAACGGCTATAGTATCCGGTAATCTAGCGCTCTGCTGATAAACTTTAGTTTCATTCTTATTTATAACGCCTAAATCTACGTCGGCGAGCCTAGTTAAGGCGGAATTATTCTGCCCGGAAATATAATAATAGAGCGCGGCTTTTGAAGCTCCGCTAGATATGACGTTGGTATTATGCACCGTTAATTTCCAAATAAAACTTTTTCCTTTATAAACATGGTTGATAGCTAAATCACCGAGTTGGTCTGCTGACAAATCCGGAACTTTTAAGGTTAGATTATAGAGACCGGTATTATTTTGTTCATTAATTTCATTAATTTGATTTAAATAATCAGCCGTGACCTTAACCGGATAATTCAAAGCATAAGCCAGATTGGCCGGTACTGTCCAATTAAACTGATATGTCTGCTCTGAGCCGGCACCTAGGGCGGTAATCGCTTTCGTTAATGTCGGCTGATCAGAATTTATGTCCGTGAAAACGCCAAGGCTGAAATTATTGGCTATTTGATTTCCGTTATTTTTAACTTTAACTTTCCAAACTATCGCCTGTCCAACTTTTGGATCGTTGATGCTTGGTAAAATAGAAGTAACCACTAAATCTCGCGTCTGCGGATTAACCGGGATAGTATGATAGGCGACATTATTAGCTTCGTCTGATTCGTTAATAACATTCGCCGGATCAAGATAAATGATAATAATTTGATTATCCTGAGCTCCGGCCGGTATTTTAAAAGTATAATTAACAGTAGCGGTTTTACCGGCAAATATTGCGTTAACGCTCTGGGTGGCTAACTTAGTCGCGCCCTCAATCTGGGGCTTGGTATTAAGATAAATATCAGCTTTAAGACCGGTAATATTTTCTGTTCCGTTGTTATTTATAGTCGCCTTAATATAGGCGTTCTGACCGGCCATAATGCTTTGATTAGCCGGGGTGTGAGTTATTTGCATATCTATCACTGAGGCGTCAAACGACTTGGGGCGAGTCGGAAAAGTAATAATCGTATAATTGTTGGAACGATTTATTTCATAAACTTTTTTGTCAGGGTCAACGGTAATTTCTAGGCTAGCCTCGCTTAAATCGTAGTTTGCCGGTAAGGTTAAAAGCTTACTGACATTAAATGTTTGATTGGCGTTAAGAGCCGGAATATTTACGGTTCCTAGTCCGGTTAAAACTCTTTTGAATCTTTCTTTACCGTTAATCCTTTCGCCATATTTTTTTTCTACCGCTCGGTTAATGTCTCTGGCTGACATTTTATTTTTCTTAAGACGAGCGATAAATTTTTTCATTTCATCTTTATCAACCGCCGCTTTAACTACTTTTTCATATTTAACCAAAGAAATATTTAGCGTGGTCGGGCTAGATTTATCAAGCCCAATATTTTTTACCGCGCCTTTAAGAGTAAAAGTCCGACCGGCAATAATAGTTTTGTCCGCCGGAATAATATTAAATTTTCCGCTAGCCACATCCAAATCAATATTAAGCGAATTTAATTTAAGAGTGCTCGTGCCAACATTATTTTCTTCGTTGGTTTCACTGATTAAGTTCGTCGGATCGGCTTTAACTTCAACGCCAAGCGCGCCCATAGCGCTGGTCGGGATAGTATAATTAAAAGAAACATAATCTTTTTTGCCAGCCGGAATAGTCATTTTTCGTTCAAAAACTTTTTTTCCATCAACCAGAATATAACCGAAAACATTATTGGCCATAATGTTCCCTAGATTATTTATTGTACCTTTAATAAGCACCTTTTCGCCAGGTTTAGGGGATGATTTAGAATAAGTAATATCGCTGCCAATAGCGGATAAATCCACATAAGCCGAGCCGATATTCAATACTTTTACAACCTGATTATTATCCTCGAATAATTCCACAATAGTATTGTCAGGGTCAAGCACCATTTGCAAATTTTGTTCGCCGGCCAAGGTCGCCGGTAGCTGATAAACAAAAGTATGGCTATAGGTTGCGCTGGCGCCGATATTTACATTTGTTTTTTCATTAATTGTAGCGCCATTCAACACCCAGCGGATTTTAACGCCTGTTGCCAAAGCTGTCCCAATATTTTTTATTTTGGCGGTAACGGTAATTTTGTCTCCCATTTTGTAAGCGTCGGGTTTTACCGTAATATCGGTTGAGCTCGCGAGCAAGTCCGGTTTATTGACCAGTACGGTAAAAATTTTCTCGGCTACATTATTGGTTTCGTAAATTTCCGCAATTGTATTATCTGAGTCAACCGAAACACGCAAAGTTTGTTCTCCGACCATGCCGACCGGAATCTTATAGGGCAAAATTGAATAACTGCTTGAATTTTTTCCCAGCGTGTTAATAATTTTTTCGCCAATTAAATTTTGACCGATAAAAAAACGCACCTTAATAGCAGATGCGGTTGATGAACCCGTGTTTTCAATTTTAGCTTTAAAAGTGGCGGTTATTCCTTCCTTTAAAATAGTGGGCGTAATAGTAATGTTGCCGGAAGAAACCGCGAGATCCGGCGAGCCGGTATCTACTGCTTGGGATGCGTAGGCGAATGACAGCGAAACTATCATCACTGCAACCCCGATAAATAATTTTTTCATATATTTTATTTAAAAATAAATTATGGATTGTTGGTTAATTCGCGCAACCACCACTTACCGTCGGTTTTAGTCATTATAATCCAGCGGGTATTAGCACCCTGATTCCAGCCTATCTGCTCGCCTTCGGGCTTAACCGATACCTCTAGCTCGCATTTAAACCTTTGCCGGTCAGGAGTCCAATCATCCTTCATGTCTTCGGCGCAAGATTTAACTTTTAAACTATTAATAGTATTAAAATTAACGCCCCAGCCCTGTTTAGCATCGTCGTTAGTGTTCATTAACGCAAGCGCTTCAGTTATTTTTTTGCCGGCCAGATAATCAAAAAATTGTTTAACTGTTTGCTCTTGGCTCTCTCCGAGCGCTTTAACTTCTTCTTTGGTTAAATCAATCGGATTTTTTTCAATTTTTATATTTAAACGGCCTTGTATTTTATCGGCCATGGCCGCGGCCAAAGCTATGAGTTCATCGTCGGTAATCGCTTTATGCGAATAACTCGCCCAGACAAAACGATTAGGATTAATCACCAAGTCCACCGACCACATACTTTTATCTTTACGATAACTGATAACATTCTCCATATTAATTTTTTCACTTGTGCCGACAGTCATGTCCATAAACTTTTTGGCTTCTTTCTGTCTGGCAACATTCAAATTATCTAAAACAATGGTAATACTTGGACCGCCGGCGCCGACAAAATTATATTTTTCATCTTTATAAAAATCAGCTTTATAATCCGTATAATAATCACAAGCGTAAACGGTCGCTATTTTCGATGGCTCTATTCTAACGATTGGTTTTTTTAATACCGAATAAATAAAATCCGGCGTAAATTCCTCGCAAATA
>JBAXOH010000021.1:0-9696 GCA_037133335.1 bacterium | reverse complement strand
GCAATAATAGCTTTGATGATAGCGTCATCCTCGGGCCCGATTTTTACGAGTAACGGATAGTGGCTAAGCTTAACAGCTTCGATAAACAATTCTCGTAATTTTTTTCTGTCGTTGCGAAAAGTTATATCAACATGGGGGCAGGAAATATTAAGTTCAATGGCTAAAACTTTTATCAAGTTAAGTTTTTTAATTATTTCGAGTATTTCCTCCGGTTGCTTAGTCGCGCCGATAGAAGGGATTAAGTTATCCAGCCTATTTTTAACTTTGGGGTATTCATGTCTAATGAAATAATCAATTCCGCAGTTATTCCAGCCGAAGCGGTTGGCCCAGCCATCGTCAAGTTTTTTTAAGACTTGCCACGGCGCATACCAGCGGTAATGGCCACGGCGCGGCGCTAGGGTTAAAGTTTTAGTTATTGCCCCGCCAAAAAGTTCCGGCTTAATATAATCCAGGCCGTAGAGCATGAAACTAATAGGATTTTCATAAATTTTATAACCGCGTCCGTATTTTATCGGACCAGAAGCGATAAAAAAGGGATTTTTAACTTTTATTCCATTTATATCAATCATATTTCCTCCTTAAAAAGTTGTTAAAAGATCGGTTTATTTTAGGTTTTTTGTTTTAATTTTTCCATTATGTTAATCTTAAATTAGTTTATTAAATAATTATTGTCAAATGGCAGAAGATAACAAAAAACAACAACTTTTAGAGTTGCTTAAAATACATTACGGTTTTACCGCGTTTCGTCCGGGACAAGAAAAAGTGATTGATAATGTTTTAACCGGTATTTCTACCGTAGTAATCATGCCGACCGGCGGCGGTAAGTCTTTATGTTATCAGCTTCCGGCTTTGGTTTTAGAAGGTGTTACTCTGGTTATATCCCCCTTAATCGCTTTAATGAAAGATCAGGTTGATGGTTTACATAAAGTCGGCATACCGGCGACTTTTATAAATTCTTCAATCAGCCAAGCCGAGACTATAAGCAGAATAGAAGCGGTTAAACTTGGCCAATACAAACTTCTCTATATCGCGCCGGAAAGATTTTACAGCGCGGACTTTATGGCGGCCTTAAAAGAAATAAAAGTAAGCCTGTTCGCGGTTGATGAAGCGCATTGCATTAGCCAATGGGGGCATGACTTTCGCCCGAGTTATATTAAATTAAAAAGCGCGATTGAATTATTGGGCAACCCTACGGTTATAGCTTTAACGGCCACGGCTACGCTAGAAGTTAGAGATGATATTATTAAACAACTGGGCTTAATTGAACCTAGTTTAGTTATTACCGGATTCGCTCGTCCTAATTTGCAGTTTGGCGTTATAAATACGCAAGACTCGCGCAAACCGCAGTTTGTTTTAGACGCAATTTCTAGCGTACCGGACGGCTCGGGCATAATTTATGTAGGCACTAGATCGCGCGCCGACGAATTACTTCAGACGTTATTAGGCAATAATATTGAAGCGGCCAGTTACCATGCGGGCATGGATACGCAAGACCGAAAATGGGTGCAAGAAAATTTTATGAGCGGAAAAGTTAAAGTTATTATAGCTACCAACGCTTTTGGTTTAGGTATAGATAAGCGAAACATCAGGTTTGTGATTCATTACGATATGCCGGGCACGATTGAAGCCTATTATCAGGAAGCCGGTCGGGCCGGGCGCGACGGTAAACAAAGTTTTTGTTTATTATTATACAGTCCGCGCGACCGCTACCTTCAGGAATTTTTTATTAAAGGCGATAATCCGCCGCCGGAAATGATTTTAGAAATTTATGAAATTTTAAAAAATTATGAGTCCGAAACCGTTTTAATTACTTACGCCGAACTGGCCGGAATGCTTTCCGATAAGCTGCCGGAGATGGCCATAGGCACGGCTATAAAAGTTTTGGAACGCGAGGGCTATGTAACTCGTTCACATGAGCGCGTGGGGCAAGCGTATGTAAAATTAAAAGTTGACGCCGATAAATTATTAGAGCCGTCTTTAAGCCGGACTAAGTCGCAAAAGGAAAAAATTTCTAAGCTGGTAAGTAAATACGGGCGCGAGCTTGAGGCGGGCTGGTATTTTAATTTTGAAGAAACTGCGGAAATTTTAGGCATGAAAAAAGATTCGCTGTCGCGCTTGATCAGTAAACTTAAAGACGCTGACTTACTTGAATATGTGCCGCCGTTTCGCGGTACCGAGTTAAAAATTTTAAAAAGAGTTGACGGCGGCGAGGTTAAGCTTGATTTAACGGCTATAAAATATAAATTAAAACATGCTTATAAAAAATTGGATTTGATGGAAAATTATATTTATCATTTTAATTGCCGGCAAAAATATATTTTAGATTACTTCGGCGATTTAGAAGCTAAAAAATGCGCTAAATGCGATAATTGTTTGGTAAAAAATATGGGCGAGGTGGAAAAAGTTCAGGTTGAAACCAGACATAAAAAGAAAACTTCAAGCCTATCAACTAAATTAACTCAGCTGGAAACTTTGGAATTATGGAATAAAGGTATGAGTTTAGAAAAAATCGCCGAAGCGCGCGAGTTAACGATTAATACGATTATCGGACATTTATGTTTTTTAGCGGAAAAGGGCTTGGGCGTTAACATTGATAAACTAGTCAAGCCGGAACGGCAGAAAAAAATTATGGCCGTGGTTAAAAAAATCGGCGCGGATAAATTAACGCCAATTCGCGAAGCGCTGGGCGAAGAGTATAGCTATGACGAAATAAAATTAGTTTTAGCGAAATTGCGGAAAAAATAAGAATTAAGTGGAATAAATCCCCCTAACCCCCCTTGTTAAAGGGGGTAAATATATGAATAGACAGACGCAGAAAAATTTATTAGATTTAGTTAAGCGCAATTACGAAGAAATTGCCGATGATTTTAATACGACCAGAAAAAAATATTTATGGCCGGAACTTATTAAATTGGCCGAGTCGGTTAAAGGCGGGGACAAAATTTTAGACGCCGGCTGCGGTAACGGAAGATTAGTAGAAGCGTTTAGAAATAAAAAAATAAATTATTTAGGCGTGGATAGTAGTGAAAAATTAATTGAGAGTGCGAGAAAGAATTATGTTCGTGAGATTGCTTCGTCGCCGAGTACGGCTTCTCGCAATGACAAATGGGCGGTTGCCGACATTTTAGAATTAGATAAATTGTCGGAAAAAGATTTTGATTATATTTTTTGCATAGCGGTTTTGCATCATCTGCCGGGTGAAGATTTACGCCTAAAGGCGCTAAAACAGATGAAAAATAAATTAAAACCCGGCGGAAAAATTATTATTACGGTTTGGAATTTATGGAATCAAGAAAAATTTATAAAATTAATTTTTAAATACGGTCTATTTAGATTGCTTGGTAAAAATTTGCCTGTCGGCGAAGTAGGTAATTTAGACTTCGGCGACATATTATTTGATTGGAAAAATAAGGATGGCGAACGAATTAGCCGGCGCTATTACCACGCTTTTACCAAAAATCAATTAAAAAAACTGGCCTTTTCCGCCGGTTTTAAAATAGAAAAACTATATAAAGATAAGTATAATTATTACTTAGTTCTAGCCCGCGTTTGAAATATTAATATGGGGTTTTACATAATTCGTTAATTTTGGTATAATAAAATTAGGTATGTTGATAAATTAATAATATATTTTATGTTTAATCAAAAAGCTATAAATATAACTCCAAAAAATGCCGTTATAATAGTTTTACTCGGCTGGGTTATTACCGTGGTTATTTTTACTATTTTTTATGTTAATAAAAAACCGGCCATAGCGCCAAACCAGGGATTAAATACCGGCCAGGCCGGAGCAGATTTAAACTCCGGGTCGATGAAACCGCTAAATCCGGTTGAAGAGAAAGTTAATCAAATAATTGAAGAGGCTAAAAATAGTTCCACTTCAACTCCGGGTAGGGTTAGGCAGGAAATTATAGGCACGATTAACGATGAGATTATTAAACAAGAACAAACTAAACCCTTGGAAGAAAAGACGGCTGATTTAAAAGAACAGGCGGAAAGACAAAAAATAATAGATAAGATTAATAACCAGATTAAGCAGTCTACCGAAACTTCTAAATAGAAAGTAACATTTTTTATTTTTAAATTATAATATCTATTCTATTAGATATCTATTATCTAAGGAGAAATATGTTAAAAAATATATGAAAACAACTAATGGGCTAAATTTTTTTCTGTTGTTTGTTGGGGTTATTGTTTTAACTCTTGGCTTATCTATTTCTACGCAGTCTCTAATAGCCGGTCTTTATACCGCTCCTTTAAGTAATCCGGCGACCTGCACAAGCGGAAACCCCGGTTGTGGCGCGCCGTTAAGCTTAAGTTCTAATTTGGTACAAACACTGCAAGGTTCGATTTGGGTAGTTAATTCAGCATACCCCACTAGTCCGTATGGTTTGATTGTGGGGAGCGGCAATGTCGGGATCGGGATCAGTTCGCCCTCCGCGACTTTAGACGTCGTGGGTAACATAAAGGTTACTCAGGGTATTACTATAGGAAATTCTACCTTGACTACGGCCGGAACTATACGATGGACCGGGACTGCTTTAGAGGTATATACCGGGAGCTCCTGGTTAAATTTTATCACACCACAAACTAGAACCTACACTTGCTCGGCTAGACCCGGGAGCAACACGGAATGGAATACGGTAAGCTCCTATACTCAAACCTGGACCGGCAGCGCCTGGTCTCCGGCCGATGACGCCACTACTGAATATAACGCTACGGCCGATATGGCTAGTTGTCGTTATACCTGCGTTAGCGGTTATACTTGGAGCGGTTCGGCTTGCATACCTCTTTCCATCGGTTTAGCCCATCAAGGTGGTAAAATTGCCTATCTTTCTGGTTTTAATAGTGGCCTTATCGCCGCGTTAAGCGATCAAAGTACCGCCGCCGCCTGGGGTTGCTCCGGAACGGCTATCTCGGGCGCTGACGGTACGGCCATAGGGACAGGCAACCAAAATACCATTGATATAATGGCCGGTTGCGCTACCGCCGGTATAGCCGCGAGATTATGTCGAGGCGTAACGATAAATGGTTATACCGACTGGTACCTACCGTCCAAAGATGAATTAAATCAACTATATATAAACCGCGTTGCGATTGGCGGTTTTACTACTAACTACTATTGGAGCTCGTCCGAGTACGATGCTAACTACGCTTGGTCCCAGTACTTCTACGATGGCTTTCAGGGCTACTACATTAAGTCTAACGCCTACTATGTTCGTTGCGTTCGGGCTTTTTAACCCATTTAACTATTTATCAATTTAATTTCCGCGGAGCGGGAAAAATAAAAAATATGGCGTTATATTATAGTTTAAAAGTTTTTAAAGATGTATATGATTTAATTATTAAAGTGTTTGAATACACTTTGGATTTTCCTAGGGAATATAAATATACTTTAGGCCAGGACATGAAACGCGATGCCATAGTTTTGGTCAGAAGCATTTACCGGGCCAATAAAGCTAAAAGTAAAACCGAGTATCTCGAAGCTTTTTTGGATGATTTTGAAATACTAAAACTAGAAATACGACTGTGTGTTGATATGAAAATATTGTCTGTTAGAAAACAAGCAGAAATTGCCGGGTTGATGGATGGTATTGGAAAGCAAATTACCGGCTGGCGCAACGCCGGCCTGTAATAATTAATAGCCGGAATTTCAACAGCTACGGTTGTTGAAAGTGAGCTTGGTTTTTGTTTAAAAGCGATAAAGGGACTGTTTAAAAACAGTAAAATAAAATGAGTAGAAAATGCTTTTTACTCATAAAAACACCTTTATAAAATGATGTTGGCGGTTTTACTACTAACAACTATTGGAGCTCGTCCGAGTACGATGCTAACAACGCTTGGAACCAGAACTTCAACAATGGCAATCAGAACAACAACAATAAGACTAACGCAAACTATGTTCGTTGCGTTCGGGATTTTAAACAAAACCTTAAAAGCCCAGATAAGAATTTATCCGGGCTTTTTGTTATTATGCAATTAAGTTTATTTTTAAAAGAAGAAAATAAGGCGACTATTTGTATTGAAGATTTATTTCAAGCTTATGTTAAATGCCGAAGATATAAGCGTAATACTGTAAATGCCCTTACTTTTGAAATTGATTACGAAAGCAATTTAGTTGCACTTTGTAAAGAAATAAATAACGACACATATCAACCGGGTAAATCAATTGCGTTTATTGTAAATAAGCCGGTTAAGAGAGAAATTTTTGCCGCTGACTTTAGAGACAGAGTGGTGCATCATCTTATTATAAACAAGCTAAATCCTCTTTTTGAAAAGGAATTTATATTTGATAGTTACGCTTGCCGTATTGGCAAGGGTACGCATTTTGGAATACGGCGCTTAGACCGTTTTATACGCCAATGTTCAAAAAATTATACTAAAGATTGTTATATTCTTAAATTAGACATAAAGGGTTTTTTTATGCATATTGACAAAAATATTCTTTTTAAAAGATTAAAGATATTTATTCACGAAAAATATAAAAAGCGAGACAAAGAGCTTGTTATTAATCTTTGCCGAAAAATAATTTTTTATGACCCAACAAAAGAGTGTATTATTAAAGGGAGGCGAAAAAATTGGTATGGTTTGCCTTTAGATAAAAGTCTTTTTCACTCGCCTCTAAATTGCGGCCTGCCGATAGGCAATCTTACCAGTCAGGTGTTCGCCAATTTCTATATTAATTGCTTCGATCATTTTATAAAGCATGATTTGGGGGTTAGATTTTACGGCCGTTATGTGGATGATTTTGTGCTGGTGTGTTCCGATAAAGAATATTTAAAATCATTAATTTTTAAGATTAAAAATTTTTTGGAATTAAAATCACGGCTTACCTTACACCCGAATAAAATATATTTTCAACATTATACAAAAGGAGTTAAATATCTCGGCGCAATAATAAAATCACATCGGATATATATAGCCAAGCGCACCAAAAGCAATTTTTATTGGGCAATAATTAAGGTTAACGATGTTTTTAAAAAAGAAGTTATTAAAAAACAAAAACTAGCAAAAATTTTAGCCGGCGCTAATTCTTATTTAGGAATAATGAGCCAGTATAAAACCTATAATTTACGGCAGAAGTTATTAACCGAACAACTGGTTCCGATTTTTTGGAAATATTTTAAATTAGCGGAAAGTGAGGATAAATATTTAAAGGTAATTTTGCGAAAATAAAAAGTCAGATGATGGTTTCGCCAAGATATGATAAATCATTTTTAGTTTTGGTAAAATAAGGTTAATTATTTTTGTTTCATAGTTTTTAGTTAATTAATCAACGGTTAATTAAAAAATGAGTAAGTCGCGAATTGCCTTGAAAAATGTCGCAAAAAAGCCTATATTTATGGTATTTTATAAAAAAATTATATGAAGTGTCGCGAATTGCCTTAAAAAATGTCGCAAAAAATGATATAGTTTGGGTATGAATAAAAATTCTACAGCTTATATTGACGCTTCAAATTTAAAATTCGGAGTAGAGCAAAGCGGTTGGAAACTTGATTATAAATCATTTCGCTCATGGCTTCGTGATAAGTTTGGTGTATCTCGCGTGATACTTTTTATGGGGCTTATCCCTAATAATTTTGAGTTGTATAATTACTTGCAAGGTGTTGGCTATGATATTTCTTTTAGGCCAACTATCACAAATAAAGAAGGTAGAACAAAGGGTAACGTAGACGGAGAACTTATTTTAACTATCGCAAAAGATTTTTATGAAAAAAATTTAGAAAGTGTTGTGCTTGTCTCCGGGGATGGCGACTATCATTGCATCGTAGAGTTTTTGAAAGAAAAAAATATTCCAGTTAAGATTGTGTCACCAAATCGCAAATATTTATCATTATTATTGAAACGAACAAATATACCAATTATTATTCTTGATAAATTTATTGAAAAATTGAAGCGGAAATGAAAAAGCCCCCAGATATGCCGAAACATATCAGGGGTCTCTTTCTTGTTTATAAGGGTAGTATAGCAAAATAAAACAAAATGTCAAGCAAAAAAGTGGAAAAAAAATGTTAAAATAATTTATGAAAAACATTTTTAAAAAATTTATAGTTTATATTTTACAAATCGAATCACGACTCGTTCTTTGGAAGTATAAACCGAAAGTTGTAGCTATTACTGGCTCTGTCGGTAAGACTTCCACCAAAGATGCAGTTTACGCAGTTCTATCTGGTATTACGTATGTTCGAAAAAGTGAAAAAAGTTTTAATAGTGAAATTGGCTTGCCACTTACAATTTTGGGAATTCCCAATGGTTGGAGTAATCCAATTATATGGTTTAAAAATATTGTAAAAGGTCTTTGGCTTATAATCTGGCCTCACAAATATCCTACTTGGTTGATACTTGAAGTAGGCATTGGGAAACCAGGAGATATGAAAAAGACTGCTTCATGGATAAAAAGTGATGTAGTTATAGTCACAGCTATAGGTGAGACGCCGGTGCATATTGAATTTTTTAATTCACGAAAACAACTTATCGAAGAGAAAGCCCTACTTATTAAAACATTAAAAAATGATGGTCTTTTGGTTTTAAATGCAGACGACGAAGCCGTACTTGATATGAAGAATAAAACTAAAAATAGATTTATTACTTATGGTTTTAAAGAAGGTGCAGAAGTTTTAGGTTCTGGAGATAATATTTTTTATGACGACAATGGTTCTCCGATTGGGATTATTTATAGAGTAGATGATAATGGGAAAAGTCTTCCAGTTATCATTGAAGGTGTTTTTGGTAAAAATCATATTTATGCTTCGCTTGGAGCACTTGCACTTTCTTCAGGTTTAAAATTTAATATGCTTGAGGCTGTTAATAGATTAAAAAATTATGATGTTCCACCAGGCAGAATGCGATTACTAAAGGGAATAAATAATTCTTTTATTATAGATGATACATATAATTCTTCACCATATGCTTGTGAATCAGGTCTTAATACTTTAGGAGAAGTAAAAAATAAAGGTAGAAAAATTGCTGTGCTTGGAGACATGCTCGAATTAGGAAAACATACAAAAACAGCACATGAAAATATTGGTAAAGTTGTTAAAAAAAATGCTGATATTTTAGTTGTTGTAGGACAGCGAGCAGATGCTATAAAAAGTGGTGCATTAGAAGTTGGAATGGATGATGAAAAAATATTTGATTTTGCGAATTCTTATGATGCAGGGAAATTTTTAAAAGAGTTTGTAAAAGAGCAGGATTTAATTTTTATAAAAGGTTCACAAGGAATGCGAATGGAACGAACAGTAGAAGTAATTTTACAAGATAAAGAGAATAAAAAAAATCTTTTAGTTCGACAAGATATTGAATGGGTTGCAAAAGAATAAAAATAAAAGCTTCGGATTGCTATATGCAATCCGAAGCTTTTTTACACGAAATAATGTTCTTTTACCGAGTGGAATAATTGAGCTCCTAGTCCTATTATAAGGAATATGAATAATATTGACCCATATATAATCCAAAAGGGGATGAGTAAAAAATTCCCGATATATTTGGAAAATTTGTTTTCTTTTTCCGTTAGGTTGTTACCCGTTATAGTCATAATAAATATAACGACGATTATTCCTGTTGTTGCCATTTTTTTTATTTTTTTTGGTTAATTAAGAAAAATATTCTCCTTCTTCTTGCTTACTGCGTACTCTATCGCAGTCTATTGCAAAAATAAGAAGCAGACCGAGTATTATTAGAAATGTTTCCATATAT
>JBAXOH010000020.1:0-9775 GCA_037133335.1 bacterium | reverse complement strand
AAATAATGTAAAAGTTCAAATAGTAAAAAATACAATAGCACTACCAGTTAATCCGGACAAAGAGGAACTTAAAAAAATGGCCACTAATTATCCGTCCGGTTCTTTTGAGCGCAAAGCGATTGAGGAAGAAATAAAAAAACTGGAATCATGAAGAATATGAAAAATAATATATTGGTTTGCGGCGCTTTGGCTTATGATAGGATAATGGATTTTCCGGGAAAATTTTCCGAGCATATCTTAGCCGGAAAAACGCATATTTTAAATTTGTCGTTTACCGTTAACGGGGTGAAAGAAAGTTTCGGCGGTACGGGCGGAAATATTGTTTATAACTTAGCTCTACTCGAGGAAAAGTCGAAATTAATTGCCGTGGCCGGAAAAGATTTTAGTAGATATAAAAAATGGTTGAAAAAAAATAAAATAGATATAAGCGGAGTAAAAATAGTTAAAGATGAATTGACGGCTAGCGCTTATATTATGACTGATAAAGACGATAATCAGATTACGGCGTTTTATCCAGGGAGTAAAATACAAATCCCCCTAGCCCCCTTTATTAAAGGGGGTATAATAGCGATTATCGCGCCGGACATAGTTTCTAGGATGGTAGAATATGCTAAAATATTCAGGCGAAATGATACAACATATATTTTTGATCCGGGTCAGCAGATTGCTAATTATCGCGCCGAGGAACTTAAATATTCTATTTTAGGAGCTAAAATGCTAATCGGCAATGATTATGAAATTCAGTTGATTTTAAATAAATTAAAAATTAAATTGAACGCGTTGCAGAAATTAGTGGAAATTTTATTTATTACTAAAGGCGGTAAAGGCACGCAGTTATATAATAAAAATAAAAAAATATTTATTCCCGCGGCTAAAAAGAAAGCCGTAGTCGATCCGACGGGCGCCGGCGATGCTTACCGCGCCGGTTTTATTAAAGGTTTAATAATGAATTATCCGCTCATAAAATGTGCGCGGTTAGCTAGCGTAGTAGCGGCTTACGCGGTAGAAAATCAGGGAACGCAAACTCATCAATTCTCGTGGTCGGGTGTTAAGAAGAGATATGAGAAGAATTATAGAGAAAGTTTAAAAATATAAAAAATAAAGATTATTATGCAACACGATGTTAAAGATTTAAAACTAAGTGCAGGAGGAAAAAAAAGAATTGAATGGGCAGCTAAAGACATGCCTGTTTTAAATTTGATTAAAGCCAGATGGGAAAAAGAAAAGCCTTTACGAGGCGTTAAACTTTCGGCTTGTTTGCATGTTACGGCTGAAACCGCTAATTTAGTCCGCACTTTAAAAGCTGGTGGTGCTGAAGTTTTACTTTGCGCTTCTAATCCTTTATCAACTCAGGACGATGTAGCCGCATCACTCGTAAAAGATTACGCAATTAAAGTTTTTGCCATTCACGGTGAAGATAAAAAAAGCTATTATGCGCATCTGCGCGCGGCTTTAAATTTTAAGCCCAATATTACCATGGATGACGGCGCTGATTTATTAACATTGCTTCATAACGAATATAAAAAGCAAACCGGTAAAGTTTGGGGCAGTATGGAAGAAACTACCACCGGCGTAATCAGGCTTAAAGCTCTAGAAAAATCTGGGAAATTAGCAGTGCCGATTATGGCCGTAAACGACGCTAAGACGAAAAATATGTTTGATAACCGTTACGGTACTGGGCAATCTACTATCGACGGCATTATCCGCGCCACAGATATTTTAATCGCGGGAAAAAATATAGTGGTGGCCGGTTATGGCTGGTGCGGACGCGGTTTTGCTTCTCGGGCGCGCGGCATGGGCGCTAAAGTAATTGTTACCGAGATTGACGAGATAAAAGCTTTAGAAGCTACTATGGACGGTTTTGAAGTTATGCCTATGCGCGAGGCGGCGCCTATCGGCGATTTATTTTGCACTTTAACCGGCGATATTAATGTTATTAGGCAAGAGCATTTTAAATTAATGAAGCATGGCGCTATGGTAGCGAATTCCGGGCATTTTGATGTGGAAATAAATATTAATGATTTAAAAAAGCTAGCTACTAAAATAAATAAAAATATTAGGAATAATGTTGACGAGTATGTTTTGAAAAATAAGTCGATTTATTTATTGGGCGAAGGCCGGTTAATTAATTTAGCCGCGGCCGAAGGGCATCCGGCTTCGGTTATGGATATGAGTTTCGCCACCCAGGCTTTAGCCACCGAATATGTGGCTAAAAATTATAAAAAGTTAGAGAAAAAAGTTTATAATGTGCCGGAAAAAATGGAGCAATGGATCGGCGATTTAAAACTTAAATCCATGGGCATCAGTATAGATAAGTTAACTAAAGAGCAGGAAGAATATTTAAAAGCTTGGGAAGTCGGAACCTAAAAAACAGTTTGTCATTGCGAGCTTCTGTAAGAAGCGAAGCAATCTCACAGATGGTAAGTTTAAATAAAAGTTTGTTGTTCGTGAGATTGCTTCGTCGCTGAAGCTCCTCGCAATGACAATAATATAATATAATAATAACTAATAATATTTATGCCAGAAAAAAATATAAAATTAATCACCTCAGAATCCGTGACCGAAGGTCATCCGGATAAAGTTTGTGATCAAATCAGCGACGGTATTTACGACGAGATGTTAAAAACCGATCCTATGAGCCGTAGCGCGGTAGAAACTTTTTGCACCACCGGCTTAGTCGTGGTGGGCGGTGAAGTTACCACTAAAGCTTATGTCAATATTGATAAAGTCGTGCGCGAAGTTTTAAAAGATATTGGTTATGATAAGCAGGAATATGGTTTTTGCTGTGATGACGTTGGCGTTATGGTGGCTATACATGAACAAAGCCCGGACATCGCTCAAGGAGTAGACGAGGGCAAAGGCGAATTTAAAGAGCAGGGCGCTGGCGATCAAGGTTTGATGCTCGGTTATGCTACCAACGAAACTCCGGAATTTATGCCTTTGCCTATAGTGCTCGCTCATAAATTAACTAAACGATTAGCCGAAGTAAGAAAGAAAAATATTTTGCCCTATTTAAGGCCCGATGGGAAAAGCCAAGTAACTATTGAATATCATGACGGCAAAGCTGTTCGCGCCGAAACCGTGGTTATCGCCGCTCACCATAGCGACAAGGTTAGTTTAAAAAAATTAAGAGACGATATTAAGAAAAAAGTAATTCAGCCGGTCATGGGAAAATTACTTGACAGTAAAACTAAATATTTTATTAACGCTACGGGTAAATTTGTTTTTGGCGGTCCGCCGGCCGATACCGGCTTAACGGGTAGAAAAATTATTGTGGATACTTATGGCGGAGCCGTGCCTCATGGCGGCGGGGCGTTTTCAGGCAAAGATTTAACTAAAGTGGATCGTTCCAGCGCTTATATGGCCAGGTATGTTTCTAAAAATGTAGTGGCGGCCGGCTTGGCTGATAAATGTTTATTGCAAGTCGCGTACGCAATCGGCGTGGCCGAACCGGTTGGTCTTTATATTGATACTTACGGCACTAATAAAATTTCCGAGGATAAAATATTAAAGCTGATAAAAAAGCATTTTGATTTCCGGCCAAAACGCATTATTGATCATTTAAATTTAAGAAGGCCGATTTACCGAAAAACCGCGGCTTACGGTCATTTTGGGAGATCGGATAAAGATTTTACCTGGGAAGCCACGGATAAAGCGGGGATATTAAAAAAAGAAGGTAAGTTATAATTTATTTAGTTCCCCTTAACAAGAGGGATAGAGGGGGTTTAAGAATTTAGTAGATGAGGAAAATTATAAAATTCCCCTAGCCCCCTTTAATAAAGGGGGAAGAAAATGCTATGAAAAAATTTTTAAGTTTAGACAAGAATTGGATAATGGGAGCGTTGGCTATTATGCTGGCCGCTTTACTTTGGAGTTTGGATGGAATTTTTATTAGGCCCAAATTTTATGTTTTACCGGCCGCTTTAGTGGTATTTTTAGAGCATGCCTTGGGTTTTTTAGTTTTAAGCCCGTTTATTTTTTTAAGCTGGTCAAAGATAAAACTGCTTAAGGGTAAAGAGTGGGCGGCGATTGGCTGGGTTTGTTTTTTCGGCGGCGCTTTAGGCACCATCATGATTACTAAAGCTTTTTTCGCGGCCATGGATGGGGAGGTTACTTTTGCCACCGTAGTGATATTGCAAAAACTACAGCCGATTTTCGCCTTGGTTATGGCCAGACTGATTTTAGGCGAACGCTTAAAAAGATCGTTTTATATTTGGGCGCTCGTGGCCATCGCCGCGGCTTATTTTTTAGCCTTTGGCAAAACCGGCTTAAATTTAGGGGAAATAAATTTATTGCATAACGCGGCTTTTTACGCCGCGATCGCCGCTTTTGCCTTCGGCTCATCAACGGTTTTCGGTAAGCGGATTGTTAATCATCTTGATTTTAAATCTACGGCGGCTTTAAGGTTTGGCATTACGAGTTTATTGGTTTTAGTTTACGCTTTACTTACCGGAGATTTATTTAAAATTTCGGCCGTTAGCGCGATGCACTGGAATTATTTAATTTTAATTGTTTTCACTAGTGGCGCCGCGGCCATGTTTATCTATTATTATGGCTTAAAAAGAGTCACGGCTTCAGCTTCAACTATCCTAGAATTATTTTGGCCGTTTTCCGCCATAATTTTGGATTATTTTATAAACCGTAATATTTTAAGTCCGGTTCAGATAGTAGCCAGCTTAATTTTATTTTTAGCTTTTTTAAAAATTGTGTTAATAGAAAAATCACCAAAGTTCGTATTTAAGGCTAATATTAGAAGAGGTTTAGGCAGAGGTGCGCGATTGGGTTTTCCGACAATTAATTTAGACAATGATCAAATTGATATAAATTACGGCGTCTATTTAATAGAAAGTGAAATTAATGGTAAAATATATAGAGGGCTCTTGCATTATGGTCAAAAAGAAACTCTTAACGAGCCGGCTTCTTTGGAATTATATATTAAAGATAGAGTCGCCGATATCGCTGACAAAGCAATAAAAATAAGAGAAATTAAAAAAATCAGAGAAGTTATAAAGTTTGCTAGCTCAGAAGAGCTTAAAAAGCAAATGGTGTTGGATTTAAAAGAACTGGAAAAATAAAAATTATAATTTATCATTTATACTCCCATGCTTGAGTATTTACAAAAATTTAATAATTTACCGGCCGATTTAAAGCAAAAAGTTTCCGGCGCGGAGGCTATAAAAAAAATTGAAGCGTTAGAGAGAAAATATAGTGTTGCCTTAGCGGCTTTAATTATGAAAGTTATGGTGCGCGAGATTACGCTTAATGATTTAGCGAGCTATTTGATTAAAGAAAATATATTAAAAGAGCGGGCTGAAGAACTGGCGCTGGAATTAAAGGAAAAAATTTTTTCTTCGCTGGGAAATTATTTTTTAGCTGAAAAAGTAAAGCCTATTATGCCAATCGCTCCGGTTAAGGATGCGCCCCCGACAAGCGAACCCAAAGTTGAAAACGCCAGTTTTTTCTTTTCTCCTGACGACGAAGAAGAAATCAGAGGGCTAATTAAAAAAATAGTTATAGTCGAAGATTCTAATCTGGCTTCGGGGACTATTGACGATAAACTTAAAGAGATCATAAGCCGAGCTAAAATTAATTTTGGTTCGGCTGATTTAGTTGATAGATTTTCGCAAATTTTAAGAACTTACTTGCGCGGTATTAGAAATAAGCTGGAAACTAAGACAACTTTAATAAAGCCATTTTTAAACGGCGGTTTAAGTTTTGACGAAGATTCGGCGGAAAAAGTTATGTCGCTAGCAGATAAAGTTTTAAACCCGGTTAAATCTTCTCCTATTGATGCGGCCGGATTTAACGAGGCGAGTTCAGCCACTGATCAACCGATTAAGCCAGCACCAAAAAGCAGCTTGCCTGAATTAAAAAAATCTGATTTTTTCCCAAAGCGTGAAATTTCCAGGGATGCGGCTTATGATTTTTCAAAATTAGCCGGCAAAGATAAAAATTCCGCCCAAGGCGGATCCGCCTTGAGTGGGGATTTAAAAAAGCTGGATACTAAACACGAGCTAGCTCCTTTAACCCCGGCTATTAGGCCGACCGCGGTAACGCAAAAAAACGAGCTTAAAGTTAAAGAAAAAAATCTTACATTACCTAAAAATATTCAGACTGAAGCAGCGCCGATTAAGCCGGCGGTGAATAGCGATTTAGGCACCATGCCTTTAATAAAACGGAGATTTGAAGCGGAAAATTTAAACCAGAGCCAAAAAATTAAAGTTGAGGATGTTAAATATGTGCCTCGCGTGATGGGGCCGCTGGACGAGATTAAATATATGGATTTAATAAATTTTCGCAGATTAGACGGAGATCCGCTTAAAAGCGCCGATAAAATTAAAAGCAAAATTGATTTATTAGAAGAAGAAAATTACGGCAAAAAACTTGAAGGCATTAAATTTTGGCGGCTTAGCCCGATTAGCAAATTATATTTGGAAGTTGGCCGTTTAAGTATTAGCGAAAAAAAACCGATTGATGTTATAATAGAAGAAAGAAAAGTTGCAAATTCTGATTATTTAACCGCCGATGAGTTTAAGGCAATTATGGATTTAAATAAAAGTTTGCGTTTTTAATTTATGCAACAGTTTGTTGTCCCACAATTTATTGATATCGAAGATAAAATTATCGGGCCGATAACTACCAGGCAGTTTGTTATTATGCTGGTCGGGTTTTTAATTATAGCGGTTTTTTATAAATTATTTGATTTTTCTTTATTTGCAACTTCCGGTTTGTTGGTTTTGTTGATTACCGGTATTTTCGCTTTTTTAAAAATAAACGGCCGGCCTTTCCATTATTTTGTTTTAAATTTATTGCAAACTTTTAAGCGTTCAAGATTAAGGGTTTGGTATAATGACTATTTATTGGCAAGCGTTGATTATGGAACCGAAGAAAGTAATTTTGCTCCGGCCGCGGAAGCGGTTTTAGATAAGCATTATACCACCTCTCGCTTGGCGGAATTATCCTTAATCGTTGATACAAAAGGAGCTTATCGCGGCGAGGGCGAGGAGAGCGTCGTTAATAATATAGAAACAGGCGAAATTAAAAGAGGTAATTTTAAAAATTTTAAAGATGCCTAATAAATTAACCAGAAATAAAATAACAAGTTCAACCCAGCAGTATTTAGATATTGCCGAGTTTCGCGAAGATACCGTGATTATGCGCGACGGAACTTTACGCGCGGTTCTTTTGGTCGCCAGCATTAACTTTGCTTTAAAAAGCGAAGACGAGCAAAACGCGATTATTTCCGCTTATGTTGGTTTTTTAAATAATATTGATTTTCCCCTGCAAATCGTTATTCAATCCAGAGAGCTTAATATTGATAATTATTTGACTTTTTTAAGACAAAAAGAAAAAGAACAGACTAACGAGCTTTTAAAAATGCAAACTGCCGAGTATCTGCAATATGTCAGCGAATTAATATCGCTAGGTAAAATTATGAATAAGAAATTTTATATGGTGGTTTCTTACAATCCTTTATCTGATAAACAAAAAGGCTTTTTTTCCAGATTATTGGAATCTTTAAGGCCGGCTTCTATTATTAAAATGAAAGAAGAGAAATTTTTAAAAAGAAGGCATGATTTAAACAGGCGCGTAGAAAATGTTATCGGTGGGCTGGCGTCTATGGGCGTTAATGCCATGCCTCTAGATACCCAAAGTTTAATCGAATTATTTTATAATACTTATAATCCGGAAACCTCAGCTAATCAAAAGTTGGTTGATATAAAAGAATTAAGAATAGCTGAGTAGAATTATATTTAATTATTTATAAATATGTTTAATCCAGATCAAGTAAAAAAACAAGAAGAAGCGGAGTCTAGAGAAAAAGCCAAAGCTCTAAGGCAAAAAGTCGAGCAAGTTGAGGAAACGCCTTCGTTAACCCGCGAATTAGTTGAAGAAGAAAAATCTTACCGCCGAGGAGCGCTTTCTATTAAGGATTTAATCGCGCCGGCTTCAATCGAAGTAAGCCCGGATTTTTTAAAGCTAGGCTCGAAATTCGTCAGAACTATTTTTGTAATAAATTATCCGCGCTATATCAGCGTTGGCTGGTTCGCGCCGATTATAAATCTGAATTCCACTTTTGATATTTCTATGTTTTTTTATCCGGTAGAAAGCGCGGTGATTTTAAACCAGCTTAAGAAGAAGGTTGGTAATTTAGAGGCGCAGATTATTTCAGATTCGGAAAAGGGCGCGGCCAGAGATCCTCTGCGTGAAACGGCTTTGCGCGACATTGAATCTTTACGTGATGCTTTAACTCAGGGCATAGAAAAATTTTTCCAATTCGCTTTATATTTAACGATTTATGCAAACAGCAAATTAGAACTAGATAAATTATCCGAAGAAGTTGAAAATATTTTCGGTTCCAGATTAGTTTATTCTAAAAGAGTTTTTTATCAGGCCGAGCAAGGTTTTAATTCCACACTGCCTTTAGCTAACGATGAATTATATATTGCCTTTAACATGAATTCTTCACCGGTCGCTTCTTCTTTTCCTTTTATATCAAGCGAGTTAACCTCTGATTCGGGCATTCTTTACGGCATAAATCGCCATAATAATAGTTTGATTTTATTTGATCGTTTTAGCTTGCAAAATGCCAATAGCGTGGTGTTCGCCACTTCCGGAGCGGGTAAAAGTTATGCTATTAAGCTTGAAGTTTTGCGCAGCTTGATGATGGGCGCGGAAGTAATTATTATTGATCCGGAAAATGAGTATAAGCATCTGTCTGAAGCGGTCGGCGGGACTTATATTAACATATCTTTAGCCAGCGAAAATAAAATTAATCCTTTTGATTTGCCGCGTTCGATTTCCGGAGAATCTAAGGCCGAGGATATAATCAGAAGCGGCGTTATAACCGTAAAAGGTTTGGTTAGGCTGATGCTAGGCGATTTAACTCATGAAGAAGATTCTATTGTTGATCGAGCTTTACTCGAAACTTACGCCAAAAAAGATATTACCCCAGATTCGGATTTAGCTAAAGTTGAAGCGCCGATTATGCAGGATCTAGAGGATATTTTAGAAGGCATGGAGGGGGGAGCCGGCTTGGCTTTAAGGCTTAAAAAATATACTCAAGGAACTTTTGCCGGCTTATTTAACGGTCCGACTAATGTAAAAATGGATAATCAGCTGGTTTGTTTTTCCGTGCGTGATTTAGAAGATGAGCTTCGCCCGATTGCTATCTATACGGTGGTTAATTATATTTGGAATGTGGTGCGCTCCGAGATGAAAAAAAGAATTTTAGTGATTGATGAAGCTTGGTGGCTGATGCAGCATGAAGACAGCGCCAAATTTATTTATGCTTTAGTTAAACGCTGCCGTAAATATTATCTTGGCGTAACGACCATTACTCAAGACGTTAATGATTTTTTAACTTCGCCTTACGGCCAAGCGATTGTTAATAATTCGGCTTTGCAGTTTTTATTCAAGCAGTCTCCGGCCGCCATCGAACTAGTGCAAAAAACTTTTGCTTTAACTCAGGGTGAAAAATATTTGCTTTTAGAATGCGGCGTTGGTGAAGGCATATTTTTTGCCGGCAATAAGCATGTGGCCATTAAAATTGTGGCTTCCTATACCGAAGATCAATTAATTACTTCCGATCCGCGGCAGCTTTTAGAAATTGAGCAGGAGAAAAAAGAATTCGCTTCTAATATGCTGGGCGGCGAGGTTGAAGCCGGTGAAGAAAATAATGAGGAAACATCATGAAGAACATAAGTAATAAAATATTTTATGAATAAAAAAATTTGGGGCATAATTATTGTGGTTGCCGCCCTAGCTATAATAG
>JBAXOH010000019.1:0-9775 GCA_037133335.1 bacterium | reverse complement strand
ATTTATAACCGATTACTATTTTATTATCATAAGCCTCGCCGGTTTTTCCGTCATAAAGAATTACTTTACCATCGGTTGGCAAGCCGGCTTTTTTTAATTCTTCTTTAATTTGCGCCTCACTTATGCCATTTAAGGGCGGCACGGCTATTTTATAATTTAATTTTTTAGCCGCATAACCCAAATGAGTTTCGAGTAGCTGCCCTAAATTCATTCTTGAAACAACGCCTAAAGGCGATAAAATTATTTCAATCGGCGTACCATCGGCTAAATAAGGCATATCTTCAATCGGCACAACTTTAGAAATAACGCCTTTATTACCATGCCGACCGGCCATTTTATCTCCGATTTGAATTTTTCTCAAATTAGCCACGGTTACCTGAATTGACTGAATTACTCCGGCAGCCAATTTATCGCCATCTTCACGAGAAAAGATTTTAATATCAACCACTTTGCCATGTTCGCCATGCTCTAAATATAATGAAGAATCTCTAACATCTTTAGCTTTCTCCCCAAAAATAGCGCGTAAAAGTTTTTCTTCGGCTGATAATTCAGTTTCACCCTTGGGCGTAATTTTACCAACCAAAAGATCGCCCGAAGAAACTTCAGCGCCGATCCTAACAACGCCGCGTTCATCCAAATCTTTTAATTTTTCCTCGCTGATATTAGGAATGTCATTAGTTATTAACTCCGGGCCAAGCTTAGTGTCGCGCACATCAATTGTATAATTTTCTATATGAATTGAGGAATAAACATCTTCCTTAATTAAACGCTCAGAAATAATCACCGCATCCTCATAATTAAAACCTTCCCAGCTCATAAAAGCTACGAGCACATTCCGTCCTAAAGACAGCTCACCGTTATCTACGGCGGAGCTATTGGTTAAAACATCGCCTTTTTTTACTTTATCTCCATGGTTAACAATCGGACGCTGGTTTATGCAGGTTGAGGCATTAGAGCGCAAAAATTTATTTAAAACATATTTAGTAGTCTTGCCTTTTTTATCTTTAAGTTCAATCGAGCCGCCATCCATTTTAACAATTTCACCATCATCTTCGGCTAAAATAATATGTCCTGAATCAGTAGCCGCCCGAGCTTCCATGCCCGTGCCAACAACCGGTGCTTCAGCTGTTATTAAGGGTACGGCTTGGCGTTGCATGTTAGTTCCCATTAAAGCCCTAATGCCGTCGTTATGTTCCAAGAATGGAATTAAAGAAGTGGCTACGGAAACAATTTGATTGGGCGCGACACCGATTAAATCTATCTTTTCTACCGGTTCAAGCGAAGGCTGACCATATTTTCTGGCCTCAGCTCTTTCAACCATAAAATACCCTTTAGCGTCAACCGGCGTAGTCGCAGGCGTGGTAATATATTTTTCCTCTTCAAAAGCATCAAGATAAACAATCTTATCGCCTAAAACCGGCACAATCGGAATAGTAATATGACCCATTTTTTCCTTTAGCTCGGTTGCAATCTTTTTATTAATAACTTCTCCGGCTTTTATAATTAACTTACCTTTTTTATCCCCCTTAATTTCATAAATATCCTCGCGAACAATTTTATCAAGAGCTAAGGACGGATTATTTTCTATGTCATGCAAAACTTCGCGGTAAGGCGCTTCAATAAAACCATAGCTATTTAATCTGGCGTAGCTGGCTAAATGGCCGACTAAACCAATATTCGGTCCTTCGGGAGTGGCAATCGGGCAAATGCGGCTGTAGTGAGTAGTATGCACATCGCGCACTTCAAAGCCGGCGCGCTCGCGAGTTAAACCCCCGGGGCCCATGGCTGATAATCTACGCTTATGCTCAAGCTCGGCTAGGGGGTTGGTCTGATCCATAAATTGCGACAGCTGCGAAGACATAAAAAATTCTTTAACCACGCTGATTACCGGGCGAGCGTTAATTAACTTATTCGGCGTTAAACTATCTATATCCATAATACTCATTCTGTCTCTAACAATTCTTTCCATTCTGGCTAAACCGACCCTAAATTTATTTTGAATCAATTCGCCGATAGCTCTAACGCGGCGATTGCCTAAATGATCTATATCATCTTCTCTCTCTTGAGTAATATTTAATCTGACAACTTCTTTGACTATAGCAATTAAATCCTCTCTTCTTAAAACTCTATTTTCTTTATTGTTGGGAATATTTTGGCCGAATCTTTTATTCATCTTATAACGGCCGACGCGATCAAAGTCGTAACGGTCAAATCTAAAAAACATGGAATGAATTAATTGTCTGGCATTATCGGTTGTGGCTAAATCACCCGGCCTTATTCTCTTATATACTTCTTTAAGACCTTCGGCCTCATTTTTAGCCGTATCTTTACTTAAAGTAGCTTCGATAAAACCAAGCAAACTTTTTTCGCCATCAATTCCGGCGGTTGCATTATCTTTGTCGGTAAACAATTGTTTTATCTCTTCGTCCGATCCATAGCCGAAAGCCCTAAATAAAGAAGTAATGGCAACTTTTCTTTTTCTATCTATCCTAACCCAAACGACATTATTAATGTCGGTTTCTATTTCTAGCCAAGCGCCTCGGTTAGGTATGACTTTAGCTCCATAATATTTTTTACCCTTAACAAACTCTGAAGTAAAAATAACGCCGGCGCTTCTAATTAACTGCGAGACCACAACTCTTTCGATGCCGTTAACTATAAAAGTGCCATTTTTAGTCATTAAAGGAAAATCTCCTAAAAATACTTCCTGAGTAACGCTTTGACCGGTTTTTTTATTTGACAGTTTAGCCTTAACCCTGATTGATGCTTCATAAGTAATATTTTTAGCCTTACTTTCGCTTTCATCAAATTTAGGTTCGTCTAAATAATACTTTTCTAAAGATAACTCAAGGTTACGACCGATAAAATCAGTTATAGGAGAAATTTCTTCAAATAAATCCGATAAACCTTCTCGCAAAAACCAATTATAAGAATCTTTTTGAATTTCAATTAAATCAGGAAGTTCAATCGCCGACTTGGTTTCGTTAAAAAATTTACGGCCAGCAGGCTTTGTTTTCGTAGTCATAGTATATTTTTAATAAATTTTATTTAATGAAAACAAAAAAACTCAATCAGTTTTCTAACAACTGTGAGTTGACGCGGAATATTTAATTGACGAGATAAATCTTCACTTATTTAAGATTTAAAATATGCACGGGAATTTTTATAAAATAGATAACAAAAAAACGGCCGAGACTACATTCTTTTAGGCTAGATTGCTTTCGTTGCGGAGCCGTTTGGATTTTATTCTATGACATCTCCGCAATAACGGAAATTTAGAAAGAATTATATTTTTTATATTTACGAATTTTTACCTGTTGAAAACTTATTAAATATTAACAACTATTTATTCTCTTGTCAAGGATTTTTAGATAAATCTTTTGTTTTTTTAAGATTATTAACTTTTTTGCCTAATATTAAATAAAAAATTGGTATTTTTAACTATAATTATAATTAACCGATAATTAAAGTTATCCACAGGGTAAAAAAATTATTTATTTTTTACTTTTTTATTATAATTTATCTAGCTCCTCTCGTACAGCCGCTCTATCGTCCCACGGAATTTTTATGCCGCCGGCCGTGCAAATCGCCTGCTCACAGCCTTTGCCGGTGATTAAAACTATATCGCCCTTGCTCGCCGACATCAAAGCTTTTTTAATAGCCCTGCGCCGATCTTCAATTTTAAATAAATTTTCATTTATTATTTTACCAGCGCTTATTGTTCCGGCCGCCACCTGATTAATAATTAACTCCGGATCGTCGTCGTAAGGATCTTCGTTAGTCACAATCACCATGTCGGCGCTCTCACCGGCCAGCGCCCCGAGCTTTGGCCGCCTAGCCGCATCTCGACCACCACCAGCCGAACCGAGTACGTGAATTATTTTATTATGCTCTAACTTTAAAATTGTGTCGTATATTTTTTTTAAAGCTTCTGGCTCAAAAGCATAATCAACTATGACCGTAAAATTAGGCTTCTGGTTTTTTATTAACTCCATCCTACCGGGAACGCCTTTAATTTTTTCCAAACCAATTTTTATTTTCTCCATTTTTACGCCCTGACTTAAGCCCAAGCAAACCGCGTTCATAGAGTTGGCCGCGTTATATTCTCCTAATAAATTTAATTTTATGTCTGTTTTATCAGTCTTAAAGCTAACCCCCGCTTTATTTGATTTAACATCACTATAATTTACAAGGTGCGTTTTACCGCTCTTTAATTTAATTCCGATTTCATTATTTTTCGTATAAACAAATTTTTCCTCCGCCCAAAAATCCAAAAAATAATCAACGTATTTATCGTCACCGTTAACGATAATAATCTTTTTAACCCGGTTGGCTTCTATTTTTTTAAAACCATTTTCGGCTTTAACTACGAATTTTTTATCATTAGCATATTTAGTCCTACCTTGTTTTAAATGTAAAAACAGCTTACCTTTGGCCTGCTTATAATTTTCAAAACCACCATGGGCTTCAATATGCTCATGATAAAGGCCGGTAAAAATTAAAATATCATAATTTATAAATTTATGGCGAAATTGCTCAACGCCTTGCGAGGTGGTTTCAATTATGGCGTACTGGCAGTTATTTTTTACCATTTGCTTTAGCATTTTCTGAGTAAAAAATCTCCCGGCCATAGTCATTTTTTTATCATTTAACCATTCGGCCTGCCCATCATTAAAAATAGCCGTTGAAGTAAAACCGGTTTTATAGCCGGCCGAAGCCAGCATCTTGGCAATTAAATAGATGCTAGTAGTTTTACCGGTTGTACCGGTTACGCCGATAACAATAAGTTTATTAGACGGCCAGCCATACCAAGCCGAAGCTAAGGCGCTAAATAAAAAATGATAAGCCGGCTGCAAAGCCTTAAAAAGTTTAACGGGAATATATTTTTTTATAACATGCAATATCTTTTCCATAAATTTTCAAACTCAAAATTAATAATACTTGCGTTACAGGTTATGCGCGCGCATTATAAAATTTAAAACATTCTTCTCGCCTGCCTAATAATTTTATAAATATTGTACCAATTTTTATTAAAAACTAAATCAAATGTCCCAGCATAATTATGCTGAAACCCGCCAAAACCTTTTTTAAATCTAGTCACTCCCGGCCACCTTATTTCATCGATGCCAAATAAATCATAATATTTATAACCGGCCGCTTTAGCTTTTTTAATTATCTGCCAATGAAGAAAATATGGCGCCATAACTTCGCGGTCATGATCGGCCGAAGCACCATGTAAATAAGTAACTGTATTGCCGAAATAAGAAAAAATACCCGTAACCACCGGCCGACCGTTATATTCGGCAAAATATAATTTAATAAAATCACTCTCCACTGACAACATTTTTTTATAATAATCCATGCCGTGCGGACGAAAATTATCCCGCTCGCCGGTTTGATTCATTAATTGCCAAAAATCATTAAAACGCTCTAGCCCGGCTTCTACTATTTTTACTTCTTTCTTTTCCGAAAGTTTTATATTATACCTGGTCTTCTGATGCATTTCTTTTAATAATTCTTCCTCCGGTTTAGTTAAATCTAAAATCAATGTTTTACTCGGTTGAATATCGAGAGTCTTCTGAATTTTAAATGAAAAATTATCAATCGCTGAAACCGGCTCAAAGCGCAAAAATATCACGCTCTCCTGCTGCGCACACTTTTTTATCTCACTAAATAAAAAACTCAAAATTTCATTTGTTTGCTTATTTACCGCTATCGGTCCGCGCGGACATAAAAAATAACTCTTACTTAAGGACAATCTTTTTTTAACTAAAGTAGCCGCGGCTACTAACTCATTATTTTCTACAACGCCTAGTCTAATAATTTTACCGATTGCCCGACCTTGAAATTCACCCCACTCCCAGGATTGCAAAAATTGGCTCAAGTTTTTCGAGCCAATAAAATTATTAAGCTGTTTTTTATCTGTTATATTAATTATTTGCATGTTAGATTTAACGCCCTACTCGGGTATATTATTTTTATCGCGCATACGAAATTGTAGCGACCGCAGAAAGCCCAAATTTCGTCTAAGCAGGAAAAATAATATACCCGAGTAGGGCTATAAGTTAGTTATTTACCTAGCTTCTTTAACGCCTGCCTGATGCGTTCTCCCGAATCTTTTATTTTCGCGTCAACATTATTTAAAGCTTCCCTGGCTTGATTAAGCGAATAACCAAGGGCTATTAAAGCATCAATTTCATCGCTTGAGCCTAAATCGCTCTTCGCCGACTCGCCATCGCCAACGATTAATTTACCGATTTTTTCTCTTAACTCCAGGACCACTCTTTCCGCAGTTTTACGGCCAATGCCGGAAACTTTAGTTAAAAGAGCCGGGTCGCCTCTGGAAATTGACTCTTTTATATCAGTCACGGCGGCGATTGACATCACCCCCAAAGCAGAACGAGGACCGATGCCGGAAATGGAAAGTAATAATTCAAATAATTCCAACTCGGCTAAAATTTTAAAACCGTATAAATTCAAAGCATCTTCGCGTACTTGCTGATAAGTATAAAATTCAATTTCTTGATCAAGGTTTAAATCAACATAAAGCAAGGGTAAAACAAAGACTTGATAGCCGATATTATTCACCTCTAAAATTACAAAACCGTTGCCTTTATTTCTAATTTTTCCTTTTAAATACGAGATCATAATATCTTTATTTTTACATAAATCAGCCAAATTTGCAATTTAATATAATTATAAAAATAGGGCTGGATTTGTTAAATTTTCGTGCGAGGACTGTTTGAACCCGAGTAATCTCGAGGCGAGTTCCGCAGTAGAAAATTTAATAAATCCAGCCCCATTTATCATGTCGTAATCAAATTTACGCTTTTACCATGTTATTAACCATTCTAACTAATTTACTGGTTACGCTCTTTTTATCAATTTCTAAAAACAAGCCGGTCCAAGAAGAAATCTGAAAAACCGCTAAAGCCGCTCCGGCCAAAACGATAATAAATAAAAAACTGGTAAAGGCTAAAATAACAATTAACCAAGAACCAACCACAGAAAAAGAATAATAAAATATTAAACCAAGGAACAAAAAAGGCACGGCTAAAACCAAAATCGCCAAAATTATAGCCAGTCCGACAAGCAAATTTATAATGAATAAAATAATCGCCATCTCAAAGCTAATAAGCCAATTTTCTTTAAAAAGCCGCCAGCTTTTTTTAATCGCCGGTTCAACTTTGCTTTTATTGATAACCACATAAGCCACGGCGTATTTCATAATAAAAGATAAAATTATAGTCACCGGCACAATAATTACTAAAGCAATAATATAAAAAAGATTGGCATTAAAATTTCCTTGATAAAAAATCGCCGGTAAGCTAATAACTACCAATAATGTATAAATAACGGCTTTAATTATAATATTTAAAGCCAACACCGGCCAAAAATTTAAAATCCCGGAATCTAAACCGTCTCTAAGCGTATGTTTTTTCTGCTTGATAACCGCGGCCGAATTATTAACTACAGCCGCCTGTGAAACTATAACCAGCCAAATTAAAAACAAACAAACGGCCAAAGCGAGCAAGCAAGCGACTAAAACAAAAATTATATTTAAAGTATCTTGTCTGAATAAATTTCCAATATTAGCCAGGGTGTGACCGCTAAATATCCCGGTAGAAAAAATCCTTTGCCAAGCCGGAAATAAAGCCTGCCCGGGATCTCCGCCGACATTATTAAATAAAATCTCAAGTTCACCGCCATTGCCGAGTAGTGCGGCGAAAGCGCCAAACCACCAGAGATATTTATTATTTTTAGTTAAGACCCAGGCTTGTTTTAAAATATTTCGATAAAATGACATATGTGCCTCCTTTATTACGCTTTGTAGCGAGATTTAATTATTAATACTTATATTATACCACAAATTCTATTTGCAAGTATAGCTTAATTAATAAAGGCTTGGATTAGTTATTTTTTGAAGCTCGCCCCGTTAAATACGCTCCGCGTCCCGTAGGAATTTAACGGGGCGAGGACTGTTTGAGCTCAAGTAATCTCGAGCGAGTTCCTAGAGCGAAAAAAATTACTAATTCAAGCCTTTATCTATTGTCTAAATTTTTAAGCTTCTTTCTCTTTTTCTCCAACAATTTTTTCGAATTCTTCTTTCTCTAAAGTCTCTTTAGCCATAAGCTCGGCCACGGTTTTTTCTAAAAATTCATGTTTAGATTTAATTAAACCTTTAGCTTGATGCACGGCCTTATCAATAAAGTTGGATATTTCTTTATCAATTTGTTCGGCCACCTTTTCGCTGTAATCACGCTGCTCATGAATCTCTCTGCCTAGAAATATCATCTCGTCTTTTTCGCCGAAAGTACGCGGACCCAAAGACTCACTCATGCCAAAATCGGTAATTAATTTTCTGGCTAAACTGGTGGCGCGCCTAAGGTCAGAAGTGGCGCCGGTAGTAACTTCACCGAAAATTTCCTGCTCAGTAACATAACCGGCTAGTAGCACTGCAATTTCTTCAACATACTCGGTTTTAGAATACATGTGCTTATCTTCTAAAGGTATTTTTAAAGTATAGCCGCCGGCCTGGCCGCGGGCGATAATAGAAACTTTTTGCACCGGATCGCTATGAAGTAAAAAATGAGCTACAATCGCGTGGCCGGCTTCATGATAAGCGGTTATCTTTTTTTCTTTACTGGATAAAATTCTTGATTTTCTTTCCGGCCCGAGCATGACTTTTTCAATGGAAGAAAAAATTTCTTCCAAATCAATAATTTTTTTATTTTTCATGGCGGCTAAAATCGCGGCCTCGTTTAAAAGATTGGCTAAGTCGGCGCCGGTAAAACCCGGGGTTCTTTCGGCCACTCTTTTTAAGCTAACTTCTTTGCCTAATGGTTTTTTCTTGGAGTGAACTTTTAAAATAGCTTCACGGTCAGCGAGGTCAGGCTCGTCTAAAATAACCCGGCGATCAAAACGACCCGGCCTAAGTAGCGCCGGATCTAAAACATCAGGACGATTAGTGGCCGCAATAACAATAACGTTGGTATTAGGATCAAAACCGTCCATCTCAACTAAAATTTGATTTAAAGTCTGCTCGCGTTCATCATGAGAACCGCCTAGACCGGCTCCGCGCCGGCGACCGACCGCATCAATTTCATCAATAAAAATTATGCACGGCGCGCTTTTTTTAGCTTTACGAAATAAATCCCTAACGCGCGAAGCACCCACGCCCACAAACATCTCGACGAATTCAGAGCCGGAGATTGAAAAAAACGGCACGCTAGCCTCACCGGCTACGGCGCGAGCCAGTAATGTTTTTCCCGTGCCCGGCGAACCTAAAAGCAAAACGCCGCGCGGCGTTCGCGCTCCAAGCTCAGAAAACTTTTTAGGATTTCTTAAAAATTCAACCACTTCTGATAATTCTTCTTTAGCCTCTTTAGCTCCGGCCACATCTTTAAAAGTTACCTTGCCTTTAAATTCTCGGCCGGTTTCTCTGGCCTGGGACTGACCGAACATCATAGCCTTAGAATTAGCGCCCTGGACCGAACGCATCATAAAATAAATAAAAACGCCAATTAAGAGAAAAGGGATTAAAAATGGCAAAATCGTAGCTAGCCAATAATCCATGCCTTGATTATCCTGGACTTCAATTAATAAGCCGTTTAATTTACTTGGCTCAACATTATAATTTTTAACGATTTGCGAAAAAGTATCACCAGCTTCTTTTTTTACTATTTCGCTTTTTCCATCCTTTAAAGTTACTCTTATTTCATTACCAACAATAGCGATTTTGACTTCTTTATTTTTTACGTGAGTTGACTGAGCA
>JBAXOH010000018.1:0-10809 GCA_037133335.1 bacterium | reverse complement strand
TGCCGGATAAAATAAACAAGGTTAAAAGTAAAATTATACCTGTTTGATTTTTAATTTGTTTTTTAATTTTATTCATACATCTTTCTTCCCCTAATTATACCAAAAAAGAGACTTTTTAAAAAGCTGCTTGTAAATCTTAGGCTAACTGTTTAGTTCCTCGGTAGGGCTAGCCCTATAAAGGCTACTTCCGAAACAGCCTAATAAAATATTAACGCAATTGATTGTTTTCCAAAATTTTGCCAATATTAATTAAATCGGCCTGAATCGCTTTAATAAAAATAATCATCGCGAGCGCGCCTTTATATTTTCCTAGGTTTCGGCCCCTAAACAAAAATTAGGATAATACCCGGCAACATTTCTCTTTTGATAAAAATTAGAAACGCTTCGCTTGCAAGCGCCGAAATTTTCCCTCCCTATGTACAACGGCAGCAACAACGGCGTTGAATCGGCCATCTTCGGCAATTCCGGCTGCTCTTACGCCAACTGGAATTGGGTCGGCAACAATAATGGCAACGAGAACAGCAACGTCTTCCGTTGCGCCCGCTAGGAAAGAGACAAAAACGCCCGCGGATAATATTTTTCCATCGCCGGGTGTTTTTGTTTTATTTTTAAAACTAAATTATGGGTGTCGGCGTGCAAAAAATGCCCAAGATAAGAGGCAATGGAACTTTTAATTTCTCCCTGCCGGCTAAGCGAACCCGGGTGTTCCGCAAAAATCCATAATTTGTTTTTAAAATTTTTAACGACTCTCCGCCGGACGTAAATACGCCATGGTTTAACAAAATAGCCTATAAAATCAATGCCCGAAGAAAGAAAACGCACAAAGCATTTTTTTTGATTTAATTCCAGCCGCAAATTTTCCAGCAAAAAAATTTCTATTTCCTTCTTCCATCTAAACAACCGTTCCTTATCTTTATCTATCAGAAAAAAATCATCGACATATCTTCCGTAAAATTTGCAGCTTAAGCGCCTTTTTACAAATTGATCCAACTCGTTTAAATAAATATTGGCGAAAAATTGAGAAGTTAAATTGCCGATAGGCAATCCGCTCCTAACGGGAACTCCAAAAAGAGATTTCTGCCTTGGCACAATTTTTAAAAGGTCGCTATTGCCTTTAATAATATAATTATCCGTCGGATCGTGAAAAATAATTTTTCCCGCCAGCCATTTCAATTCATTTTTTACTTTTTCGGTAAAAAGAGCGGTAGCTATCTTTTTAGATATTAAACTGTGCAAAATTTCCTTATCAATATGCATAAAAAATCCCGATATATCCGCCTTTAAATAATGCCAACTGCTGTAATTTTTCGGTTCTAAGTTTTGAACGCGTCTGATAAATTTTTGCAGCCGTCTCATTCCGTAAAGAGTTCCTTTGCCGGCGCGGCAAGCATAGCTGTCATTAATAAAATATTTTTCGCAATGGCTTTCAATAGCGCGCACAAAAAGATGATGGACGACGCGATCGCGGAAATCGGCGGCGAAAACTTCCCGTAGCACCGGCTTTTCAACGGCGAAACAAACCGACGCACCGGGCTCATAGATTCGCTCACGCAAATCTCTTAATAATCGCCATAAATTATCTTCTAAATTACCCTCAAACCGCAAAGCGTTAATCGTGTTTCTTTTTCTTTTCCGGCAATCAAGATAGGCGCGGTACAGATTTTCAAAGGTAAAAAGCGATTCTTCCAGGTTAAATTTTATTTGTTTTTTCATTTTACGCTTTTTAACCAACCTTCATTCTGCCGGCTTATTTCCGTTAAAATTTCGCTTAACCTTTCGTAATGTTTCATATCTTTCAGGCATTTTAAATCAAAGGCGAGGCGAATTAATAATTTTAATTTTTCCAGCTTTATCCACAATTCTTCCAAATATTTTTTCTTGTCAAAATGATTATTGGCCACCATAACCAAGGCGGGAATCTCATGGGCTAATTGCCTAATTTCCGTTCCAATCGTATATTTATAATCCCTGGAAAAGCCTTTAACTTGCTGCTCAATTTCCAAGCACAAATCGTAGGCTTTTTTGAAGATAGGCAAATGATCATAGCGAGCCATAATTTAAAAAAATTAATTTACCTGATTAAATTTTCCGCGGGCGAACCGCTTAATTAACTGCCAAAAGCCATTTCCATGCCGGAATAATTTTAATGGTTTTTGTTTTAATCTTTTTTTCTTCTTCCCGGTTTTCGGTTATAATCAATCCTTTTTTTAACTTAAATTTTTCCATGGCTTCTAAGAGGCCGGCTATTTCTCTCGCTTCCGTCTCCGGATTGGATAAATCCAGCGCCGCCTGAATCGCTTCGGTTATCTTAAAGCCTTGTCTTACGAGAAAATCGCATTCTTTTTTCCCTTTGTAATAATAAACTTCACGGCTCCGCCTTTTTAGTTCAATAAATATCAAATTTTCCAATAATTTACCCTTATCTTCGGAAAATGAAAAGGCGACCGCATTTCGCACGCCATTATCAATAACATAAATTTTTTTATTGGAAACATACTGCTTTTTTAGGGAATAATCATATTTAAAAAGCTCAAAGACCAAATAGCTTTCTTGCATAAATTCGATGTAATTTTTGACTGTAGTCGCGCTTTTAAAATTTAATAAATTTTTTAAAGAATTATAATTTGTTTCCCCTGTAAAATTAGTAAATAAATAATTAATCAGCAATTTAAAATTTTTCACTTCTCGTATTTTAAAACGAGCCAGCAGATCTCTATATACTATATCTTCAAAAATTTGCTTAAGTGATTCGTCTTTTTTATTTTTTACATATTCGGGAAATCCTCCGCCTTGAAAATAGCTATCAAAATTCCTTAAAATTTCAGCTTCTTTTTTAGAAATTATTTTGCCATAATCAACTTTTTTCAACTGCAAGAATTCCTTAAATGAAAACGGATAAAGCTCTATTTTATAATACCTGCCCGTAAGATGGGTGGCGAGCTCGGAACCAAGCAATTTAGCATTCGAACCGGTAATAAAAATTTTATACCCTTCTTCAAAAATTCGCCTCACAAATCGCTCCCATTTTTGAACATTTTGAATTTCATCTAAAAAAATTACCTTGCTTGAATATTGTTTTTGAAAAACAACCATTAAATTTTGAAAATCAGCCACGGAAAAATCAATCAGCCTTTCATCGTCAAAATTCAAATAATAATAATTTTTATAATGCCGGGAGAATTGCTTAAGCAGAGTTGACTTGCCGCTGCGTCGTATGCCCGAGATAACGGTTATTTGCTCGGTTTTCAAATATTTTTTAAAATCTATTTCACGAACTACCCCGGGATCTCTTTCCTTAAATGTCTTCGCCTGATCATGAATTATTCGTTCTAAATAATCTTGGCTCATCATATAATTATCAACTTTAATAATGTTGATATTATTAAATTATCAACATTATAAATATATACTTTTACTGACTGGCTGTCAAGCTTTTTAACGGGGTAATAATTAAAAATAATCAAATAATCAATCCTAGCGGGCGCAACGGAAGACGTAGCTGCCCTCGTAGCCATTATTGCCGCCGACCCAATTCCAGGTGGCGTAAGAGCAGCCGGAACCGCCGAAGAGGGCCGAGGCAACGCCGCTGTCGCTGCCGCCGTACATAGGGAGGGAAAAATTAGAAGCCCATTCCCAATTGCCGGTCATCCCGACTAAACTCCAAGTCGCGGCGTTTTTACAAGATAACTTCCATTCAAACGGCTCGGCGAGGCGCATATTATTTTGCAAACAAGTTTGCTTGGCCAACTCCCAAAAATTCGCCGTTCTTTCATTTTTTTCAATAATATAGCCAACATCTCCGGGTACGCAATTACCGCTAGCGGTAGATTCGCTTGACGCGTGCGCGTCGTAATAAGTAGATCCGCTTTTAAAGCAGATTTCCGTATAGGCGGCCGGCGGAGTCATAAGAATAATACGATTGGAATACATGCCGTTGTTAGCGGTCAAAGAGCCGCCGGTATCGCCCAATTGATCAACCATCGCATTCCAATTAGCCTCGGAAAGTTGCCCCGACCCGCCGGTTTTAGCCTCGTTCCAGGTGGCGTAAACGATAGTGGCGCCGACCGCTAAAAATAGCCCGAGCATTAAAAAAAACAAATTCAAAAAAGTCATGTTAAAAAATTTTTTTGAAAAAAATTCTTTCATAGATTTTTTATTCGGTTAAATTTTCCGCGGGCGGAAACGCTCAAGCGAAAATTTAACAGGATTAATTAATATTTATTATTTTAATTATATCATAAATCCGAGAATTAGGAGACGACGGTCAAACAAACACCGCTCGTCACTCATCGCCATAACAGTTTAAGTTGTTTTTTTGCGTAAATTTCTCCCCCGCTTATTATCTAGAATCTTTTTGACTTCGCGGTCAAAATCGGAAAAATAATTTGTATCTTGTTCTTTTCGATATTTTTCATATTCGTTTAGCGCTAAAACTTCAGCCACTGCATGACTCACTTTTCCCAAATCTCCCAAGATGTTACGATCGTTAAGTTTTAAGAATTCACTTAACTTTCTTTCCCAATCTAGCATAAACATGGCCTGCTTACGCTTCGCTTGTGACTCGGCGAAGATGAGATATTGCTCCACTATATTATTAAGGCCTGCGAGTTCTTCTTCATCTAAATAATTTTTAGCCACTACTACATCTGATTTGCGTATAGCGCCTTGCGGGCTGTTTTTCCAGTTAGTGAGACCGACATTTAACTTAGCGCTACTTACGCGATCGCTGATAATTTCTGCGGCCGTACGACCAGAAATGGCGAAGTGCAACTTGTTTTGCACGGTAGCAAAAAAATGTTGAGCTTCAATACTATTTTGATCATAATCTACGCTGCACTGTGCGTAAATATCTGTAATTTTTTGATAGAATCTCCGCTCGCTACTGCGGATGTCAGCGATGCGAGCCAACTGCTCTTCAAAGTAATCTTGGCCAAAGGTGTAATTGGGAGTTTTCAGTCGTTCATCGTCCATCGTAAAACCCTTGATAATATACTCCTTTAATCTTTCGGTTACCCAGATACGAAATTGCGTGGCCTCTCTGCTATTGACTCGATAACCGACAGAGAGTATCGCATCGAGATTATAAAATTTTACCGACTGAGTTTGTGTTTTCCCCTCCAAAGCACCATGCTCTGTGGTATGTTCCAAAATGGAACTAACCACTTTTTCATCTAATTCTCGACTTTCAAAGATGTTTTTTAGATGTTTGGTTATCGCCGGTCTTTGTACTCCAAACAAAAGAGCGATTTTATCTTGAGTAAGCCAAATATTTTCATTATGAAGAAATATCTCCACTTTCACTTTGCCGCTTGGCGCGGTGTATAGTAAAAATTCCGTAAAACTATTTTGTCTTATAATCTTATTTTTAATCATAAAATTTTTAAAATTATCAAAATGTATACTTTCACCGTTTAACTATCAAGCTTTTAAATAAATATTATTTAATAATAGCGGCCATTTAAGATTGTTGACCGCCTCGCCGAGAACAAGCCTTGCAACCCCGTAGCCGCTATATTAATTATTAATTAAAAAATAAGCGGAAAAGTTATATTAAAGTAAAGCGGGAACATAGTATTTTTAACGCAAACTGAACCGTTCCAGACATATCCGCTGGAGCAGGTATAACGACAGCTGACCGAAGAGGCCGTGGCGTTATATTCGGTAGTAGCGTCATCAGCCGGCGCCCAAGCGTTGCCGGTCCAGGTTTGAGTATATGAACTTACCGTGTTCCAGTCCGTGCCGGTCGCGGGTTTAGCGGAGCAAGCGTAAGTGTTGGTATTACTTACGCAAGTGGAACCGCTCCAATGATAACCGCTGGCGCAGGTATAACGGCAACTAGCCGTATCGGCCGTAGCGTTATATTCGGTAGTAGAGTCATCGGCCGGCAGCCAGGCGCTGCCGTTCCAGGTTTGATTATAGGAGCTTACCGTGTTCCAATCCGTGCCGGTGGCGGGCTTGGCCGAGCAGGTATAGGTTTGGGTACTGGCGACGCAAGCAGAACCACTCCAAGTATAATTAGTAGCGCAGGTAAAACGGCAGCTGACCGCGGATGCCGTGGCATTATATTCGGTAGTGGGATCGTCGGCCGGCGACCAGGCACTGCCGTTCCAGGTTTGATTATAGGAACTTACTGTATTCCATTCCGTACCGGTCGCGGGTTTAGCCGAGCAGGTGTAGGTCTTAGAAGTAGTCGCACAAACCCCGCTTAAACAGGTTTCATTAGCGCCGCAACTCCCGCAGCTTCCGGAACAACCGTCATCACCGCAAACCTTACCCGTGCAATCAGGCGTGCAAGAGGCGGGCGCTGCGACGCCATTATCATAATATCTTGACGAAACCGTCGTTTGAATTTTCATTGCTTGTTGATTTATCGCCTGCCCAACCGCTTTAGCATCCATCGCCATAACGACATACGGCTGTAAGCTTGATGACACGCCGATTAAATCATCAACTACATAAAATTTTAAATTATTTACTTCAATTTTTGCCGGAGTAACAAAATCATTAACACCATTAACGCCAACCATTATTTTAATACGCTTATTTTCTAAATAATAAGTTACACAATCGCCATTTTGATTTTTAAAATAGATTTCACTCCCGCCATTAGCCGTATTAAAAACTTTATTAATAGCCGCGGTACCGCACTCCTGATTGCTAATTTGCGCCATTCTGATTTCTTTACTAATCTTTTCCATAATATACCTCATATTCTCTTGCACGTTCTGGGCGCTGATAGCGTTACGCTGACCGTTTATTACCATTTTAAATATGGCGGTCGCGGACAGCATTAAAACTGCGAACAAAGCGATGGCCACTATTAGCTCCAATAAACTTACGCCTTTAGCTGATTGTATTTTTTTAAAAAATAAATTCATATTTAAAAATTTTTTAAAGGCTTCACCGCCAATTATATAAATAAGTTTCAGCCATATAATTATGATTTTGCGTGCCGTCTTTCCAGCGAACAGTGCATCTTACATCTAAATAATCACCTTGATCAATCACGGTAATTAAACGATAAAAATTTGTCGGCGTATTACCGCTGGCCGTATGCGTATAAAGACCATTACTATTAATGTACAACCTAGCACCGGCATCGCTTATTAAGTTAACCGCCGCATTAATGCTTGTTAATCCACCGTAATCAATTGTGTAGGTACCGTCGCCTACTATATTTTGATTCCAGGTATTCTCGGTAGTCAGCCAATTTAAATCCCTGATATTTCTTACTAATTCTAAACCTTCACCGGCTAAACCAGAGGCCATTAAAACATTTTTATTAATATACTGCGACTTCACATTTTGAATTACCAGCGATAAAACGCCGATCATACCCATAGCGATTATCATTACCGCTATCACGACTTCTATTATACTAATACCTGAGTTATTGTTGTTTTTTTTTATTATTATTTTTGCCCCATTAGATATTTTCATGATTTTATCAATTTGCCCCATTAAAAATTAATATCTAACGGGGTCCATTTTAATTTGTGTCAATTAAACCGAAAAAATTAACTAAAACCGTAGCCGTTGTATTATTAATATTTTCTTTTAATCTAATCTGGGCGCTAGCTAGGGCTGAGTTATTAATATAAGTTATCGGATCGGGCGGAAAAAAAACAATATCAACCGTATTGGCCGGGCTTAGATAATCTATGGTTATGCCGGCCGGTAAAGTTTTAGTTTCTATGGCTTCGCCAGCGTCATAGGTTTTATTGCCGTCGGGCTCGTTTTTATCGGCAAAAATTATATAATGAGTCGGATCGTCTAAGCTAAAATGCGCGCCCCAACCACCGGCCGGGGTATTAACGCCGTCATAAGTTTTTGAGCCTAAGCTATAATTTTGCGCGACTCTAATATCCGAGGCTAATTTTTGCTTGACCGCTACAAGCTCCGAACGTTTATTCGTGCCATGATAATTAACCATAAAAATACCGCTCATAATAGCAACTACGGAAACGACCGCCAATAATTCAATTAGTGTGAACCCGCTTAAATTTTTAACTTTATTATTCATTTTTTTATTGTTTTATTCGGGTTTAACTTCTTTCCAATTCGGCAGTTGGGCTTGGGCGCCGATAGTAACCGGTATGTAAAGCTGAGAATAATAGCCGTCAATTTTATCTGTCACTTTTAAAATTATATTGTTGTAGCCGGAATTATTAAGGGTTATGGTTGGCGTTGAGGTCGCCGGATCGTCAATGGTCGCGCCGACCGGAACGGTCCAAAGCCAAGAACATTTGCTTGAATCGCAAGCTACTTCCGTGGTGGGTGAAGCGGTTAAATAAGTTTTGCTGGTATCTATAAATTTAATTTGTTCTCCGCTGGCCGGGCTAGCCGGAAGATAAGTGGCGCTGACTTTGGGAAATTTATGCTTATAAGTAGTAAAGGTTGAAATTACACCATCATTATTGTTAGTATCCGGGTTAGTATCATACGATTTTAAAACCGAAACCTCATCCTTATCGTCCCAAATCATAGCCGACCATTTATAACCTTGGTTATAATTTAAAAGCGTTTCGTCCAGGACATATTGGCAAACGCAATCGTTCGAATTAATACAGCCGGCTGAACCGTTATTCATACAGACAGAGTTATCAATTTTACAATCAGCCGAAGGGGTAAGATAACCGGTACATTTACCCGTATCTAAAACCGCCGTATCATCGGCTTTTTTAACTATTATCTGATAAGCCGAGCCGTAAGAACCTTTATCTATGTCAACCATATTAAATTGCAAATTAGCGCGCAAAGGGTTAACGTTGGCCTGGGTATAATTCCAATTAGGCGCGGTTAAATTAGTAATACTGGGTGCACCATTAATATTAATAACAACCGCCACCTTATAATTTGAACTACCGCAAGCAGGATTATCATTAGAACAATTAAAACTAATCCAGCCGATACCGGAACCATCGCTGCCAGCATTCCAGGCCCAACCGCTAAAAATGCCGGATAATGGATCAATCTCTACGCCGTTAGTCCAGCCACCACTTAATTTTATCCAACCGCCATCTCCCATGGTTAAAATTTTTGCCCAGCCGGTAACGGCACCGGTATCATTATCATATTTAGCGGCATAACAAGGAGCTTCGGGATAACCGCAACCAGGATATGTAACTAAATCCATTACCGGGCCAAAATCAATCCAGCCGACATCTGAATTCCAGGCATAACCACCAAAATTTCCTGAGACTGAATCTATGACTACCTCATAATTACTATTAACACAGGCCGGACTATCATTAGTGCAATTAAAACTAATCCAGCCGATATCTGAATTCCAGGCCCAGCCGGTACCTGATGCAACTACGGTCTTAGAAGCCACCACCTTATAATTTGAACTACCGCAAGCAGGATTATCATTAGAACAATTAAAACTAATCCAGCCGATACCGGAGCTATCATTATTAGCATTCCAGGCCCAGCCACTAAAAACTCCAGATGAATTTATTGTTACGCCGTTAGACCAACTACCGCTTAATTTAATCCAACCATCATCCCCCATATTTAAAATTTTAGCCCAACCGGTAACAGCGCCGGTGCTTGGTATATATTTAGTAGCGTTACATGGAGCCTCGGGATAACCACAACCAGGATATGTAACTAAATCCATCGTTGGGTCAAAATCAATCCAGCCCACGTTTGAATTCCAGGCATAACCACTAAAATCCCCTGTCTGTAAATTTACGCTTACGCCATAGCTACTATCGGCACAGGCCGGACTATCATTAGTGCAATTAAAACTAATCCAACCGATATTTGAGCTCCAGCCCCAACCGGTAATATTATTTATTGAGCTAGCGCTACTAGTCCTAACATTTTGCTTATACCCAAACTCATAATAGACAATAGCCAAGCTTAAACCAAAAGCAAAAATAAACATTAAAGTTGTAATAACCCAGGTTTTTGCTTTAAAGTAATCTCGCATAAAATTATAATTAAAATATACTTATATTTAAATACCAGTTTAAAATTTGTGCTTGCCAAAATAAAGTGATAATCGTACCAACGGCAAGAAATACTCCTAACGGAACCTCCGAACCCCACTTCTTTTTACCGGCCGCGATTAAACTTAAGCCGACTACGGAGCCGATAAAATAAGAAATAATTATAGCGGTTAATACGCCCGGCCAGCCCAGAGCTAAACCTATAAGCAAACCCAATCTAATATCGCCGCCGCCAATCCATTTACCTTTGGAAACAACGAACTGAATGAGGAAAAAACTACTTCCTATTATACCAGAAATTAATAAATTCCACAAACTAAAACCTAGGATTAAATTAAAAATCAGTACAACCAAGCAGGCGGGCAAAGTAATTATATCTAAAATCAAATACCAGCGTAAATCATAGATAAAAATTACGGTCATAGCGCAAATTAAAAACCAATCACGCAGCAGTTGGATTATAAATGATGAATTATAAACAACAAACCCGTAATTCATAATTTGTAATTTATAATTCAAATAATATGCCATCACAAATAAAATTCCGATTACTAATTCTACGGCCGGATACTGCCAGGATATCGACTTTTTACACTGCCGGCATTTTTCTCCAAGCAATATAAAACTTAAAACCGGGATATTGTCATACCAGGCGATTTGCTTTCGGCATTTCGGGCAATAAGATCGGCCGAGCAAACTTTCCTTTTTATGCAGCCGCCAAACTAAACAATTTAAAAACGAGCCTATAATAAGACCAAAGCTAAAAACGAAAATTAATGTTATTGGCATAATTATAATTTATTTAAGATTGCGGTAAATTTAAAAAATTTATCCCAATCAATTAGTATAATAT
>JBAXOH010000017.1:0-10960 GCA_037133335.1 bacterium | reverse complement strand
ATATATGCTGAAGCGCAACCATATGGTTGAAGATAAAATGCACCAGCGTTCAATCGGACCGTACTCTTTGATTACTCAGCAGCCTTTGGGTGGTAAGGCCCAATTTGGCGGCCAGCGCTTCGGTGAAATGGAAGTCTGGGCGCTTGAAGCTTATGGCGCAGCTCATTGCTTACAGGAAATATTAACCATTAAATCAGACGATGTTCCCGGCCGGAGTAAAGCTTATGAGGCGATTATCAAGGGCGAGCCGATTAGAAAATTAAACGTTCCGGAATCATTTAATGTTTTAGTTAGAGAATTAAAAGGCTTATGTTTAGATGTTGAACTTATACAGGGCGATCAAGTGATAAATCTAGAGCGCCAAGGCGATGATAAGCCCGAGGAAGAAGGAGAAAGAAGACAGAATTTTGAAGAAAGAGAACAAAGATAAATAATAATCATAAATTAAATTAATATACTACATATATTATAATATTATGCTCAATCCCATTAAAACCACTGATTTCGACGCCATTAAATTAAAATTAGCTTCACCGGTTGAAATTTTAAATTGGTCTCATGGCGAAGTCACTCGTCCGGAAACCATTAATTATCGTACGCAAAAACCGGAAAAAGACGGCTTGTTTTGCGAGCGTATTTTTGGACCGTCAAAAGATTGGGAATGTTATTGCGGTAAGTACAAAAAAATTCGTTACAAAGGCATAATTTGCGATAAGTGCGGCGTGGAAGTAACCAGAAGTTTAGTCAGGCGCGAACGCATGGGTCATATTAAACTTGAAGCGCCGGTAAGCCATATTTGGTTTCTTCGCGGTACGTCTTCAAAAATCGGTTTAATTTTGGACTTACCCATGCAAGCCCTTGAAAGGGTAGTTTATTTTGCTAGTTTTATTATTTCTGAAGTTAATGAAGATTTACGTCTGGCTACAATCGACCAAATTAAGCAGGAATATAAAAATAAAAGAAAATCCATTGAAACTGATTGGCAAAAGCAGGTTAATGAAATTAAAAATAAAAAAGGCAAATTATTATCTCAAAATAAAAGTGAATTTGAAATTGAAAATCTGCTCGGCCAAGAAATTGAAGCTTTGGAAAAAATAAAAAATGATAAGCTTAATAATTTAGAACAAGCCTTTGATCAAGCGCAAAAAGAATTAAAAGATTTAAAGCCATTAACTATAATTTCCGAAAGCATTTATCAAAATTTAAGTTTAAAATATGGCCATATTTTTACCGCCGATATCGGAGCCAGCGCCATTAGAAAACTTTTAGAAAAACTTGATTTAGATAAAATAATCACCCAAATAGACAAAGAGCTTTTAGCGGTGATTGATTCAAAAAAGGATAAAATGATTAGGCGCTTAAAGTTGCTCCGTAGTTTAAGAGCTAATAATTTAAGGCCTGAATGGATGATTTTAAATATGGTACCGGTGATACCGCCGGATTTAAGGCCTATGGTACCGCTTGACGGTGGGCGCTTTGCCACGTCAGATTTAAACGATTTGTATCGCCGAATTATTAATCGCAATAATCGCTTAAGGCAGCTAATTGACCTTAATGCGCCGGAAGTTATTTGTCGGAATGAAAAAAGAATGCTTCAGGAAGCGGTCGATGCTTTAATTGATAATTCCATCAGGCATGGAAAAACCGTAGTGGCGTCAACCGGGCAGAAAAGAATGCTTAAATCATTAGCCGATTCATTAAAAGGCAAGCAAGGAAGATTCAGACAGAATTTACTCGGTAAAAGAATTGATTATTCGGGCAGAAGCGTTATCGTAGTTAACCCAAAATTAAATTTAGACCAATGCGGTTTGCCAAAACGCATGGCCTTAGAATTGTTTAAGCCTTTTATCATCAGTCAGTTAATTAAAAAAGAAATTGTTCATAATGTTAGAAGCGCTTCCCGCTACATTGAATCGGGTAAAGACGAGGTTTGGGATATTCTTGAAGATATTGTTAAAAAATCATTTGTTATGTTAAACCGCGCGCCGACTTTGCATCGCTTAGGTATACAGGCGTTTAAGCCGATTTTAATTGAGGGCTTAGCTATTCAAATTAATCCTTTAGTTTGTACGGCTTTTAATGCCGACTTTGACGGCGATCAAATGGCGGTTCATGTTCCGCTTACCGAAGAAGCTATCGCCGAAGCTCGTGATATTATGCTAGCCAGCCATAATTTATTAAAACCGGCTACCGGCGATCCAGTAGTGGCGCCTAACCAGGATATAGTTTGGGGAGCTTTTTATATCACTAATATTGATCAGGCCTATTTGGATGCTGACGAAAAGAAATTGAAAAATTTTTATTCGCCCGAAGACGCTAAATTATCTTATGACATGAAAAATATAAAACTGCAGCAGAAAATTAGGGCGATGATAGATGGAAAGTTAATAATCACTACCGTTGGCAGAATTATTTTTAATGAAGTTTTGCCTAAAAAATTGCGTTTTGTTAATGAAACGGTAGGCAAGAGCAAATTAAAAAATTTAGTTAAAGAATGTTTAAGGCATTACGGCGAGCAGCCGACAATTGATTTATTGGATGATTTAAAAAAAATAAGTTTTAAATATATTACTAAAAGTGGATTGTCTTGGGGTATGGACGATATACCGCATCTTTATGAAAAAGATGAAATGTTAGTTCAAGCTTCAAAACAAGCCGAAGAAATCAGCGAGCAATATCGCGACGGACTTTTAACCGATAGCGAGCGTTATAGTAAAATTATTGAACTTTGGACCACAGTCAAAGAAAAGGTGACGGAAATTTGCCGCCATCATTTACCAGTGGACGGACCGGTTTATTCCATGATTGAATCGGGTGCTCGCGGTTCTTGGGCTCAGCTTACGCAAATTTTAGGCATGAAAGGCTTAGTAACTTCGCCTTCAGGCGATATTATTGAATTGCCGGTTAAGGGTAATTTTAAGAAAGGTTTTTCGGTTCTTGAATATTTTATATCCACACACGGCGTGCGTAAAGGTTTGTCCGATACGGCTCTTCGTACCTCTAATGCCGGTTATTTAACCAGACGTTTAGTAGATGTTTCCCAGGATATTATAGTAGTTAAAGATGATTGCGGAGATAAAGAAGGCTTATTAATTGTTAAAAAAGAGAGTGAAGCCATGGGCGAAAGCTTAATCAGGCGCATGACCGGAAGATTTTTAGCGGCTGATTTACAAAATAAAAACGGAAAAGTTTTAATAAAAGCCGGGGAATTAGTGACTGAAGAGTTGGCGGAAAAAATTGCTAAAGAAAATATTGAAGAAGTTAGAATTAAATCGGTTTTAACCTGTAAAATACATCGCGGTATTTGTGCTAAATGCTATGGCTATGATTTAGCTTATAATAAGACGGTTAAAATCGGTACGGCCGTAGGTATTATCGCGGCTCAGTCAATCGGCGAACCGGGAACGCAGCTTACCATGAGAACCTTTCATACCGGAGGCGTGGCCGGGCAAGAAGATATTACCCAGGGTTTACCCAGAGTTGAAGAAATTTTTGAAGGACGGCCGCCGAAGAAAAAAGCTTTTATCGCCGACGTTGCCGGCAAGGTTAGAATTGAAACCGCTCAAAGAACTATCGCCGGCGAGGCCGGGGAAATGATTATTTCCAATCCGCAGTCAAAAATTTTAAAGGTATATTATCAAGGCGCGGAAAGCGATAAATATTATTTTAATGAAGCGGCTAAAGAGGCCGGGCTTGAAGATAAGGATAATAAAAAGAAAGAAGTAAAAATATTAGTTAAAGAAGGCGCCGAAGTCGTTAAAAATACCGAATTATTTGCCATCGGCAAAAAAGTTTTTAAAGCCAGAAAAGCCGGCATAGTTAAACTTGATGAAAAATTAATTAAAGTTGTCAGCGATGTAGAAAAGGTTAAAGAATATATTGTGCCGAAAGGTTTTGGTATCTGGGTTAAGGACGGCGATGAAGTTAAAATCGGCGATCAATTAACCGAAGGTTCTTTGGATTTGCATCAACTGTATCAATTGCGCGGTAAGTTAGAAGCGCAAAAATATATTATTAAAGAAATTCAATACGTTTATTCATCCCAGGGCCAGCCGTTAAATGATAAGCATATAGAAATAATCGCTCGCCAGATGTTCGGGCGCGTTTATGTTAATGATGCCGGCGATACCGAATTACTTTCCGGAGAAATCGTAGAAAAAGCGATTTTCGATCGGACCAATGAAGAAACTAAAGCTAAGGGTAAAAAAGCAGCTAAGGGCGATCAAATGTTATTAGGTATAACCAAATCTTCTTTAACTACCAATAGCTGGTTATCAGCGGCTTCGTTTCAGGAAACCGCCAGGGTTTTAATTGACGCGGCTGTTACCGGTAAAGTTGATCACCTTGAAGGCTTGAAAGAAAATGTTATTATCGGCCGACCGATTCCGGCAGGTACAGGTTATCGGCAGAAAGAAGATTAAATTGTTATTTGTTCTTTTAGATATTAAAACAAAAAAGCTTCGATATTATGTCGGAGCTTTTTTGTTTGGGTTCTTTTGTCATTTCCGCGAAAGCGGGAATCCAGATGAGCGTGGCAGAAGTGCGAAGTTTGAATAAATTATTTTTCCTGCTTAAATAAAATTTGGGCTTTTTTACAAAAAATTAGGAGGTAAAAAAAGTAATTTTTTGTAAAAAATTGCTACAATTTTATATGCGCGATAAAAATAATTTATCCAAACCCACACTTATTACAAATTATATTTTTTTACATTTTCATCAGCTAGTTTTTGGATGTAGGCCAATTGTTCTTTATTACCGCCAGCTCTAAATAAATGTTTAAATCGGCCTTGAGGCTTTAAATAATCTTCAACCGGCTGCCGTTTGGCCGGAAGTTTCATCGCGTCGGTTAGCTGGCTGTTAGTATATTCTACTACCGGGTAAATTCCGGTTAAGGCGGCTAATTTAGCTAAATTTATAGTTTGGTTAGGTTCAATTTTCCAACCCGGAATGCAGGGCACTAAAATTTGCAGATACGAGGGTCCGGGCGTAGCTACGGCCTTTTTAACTTTTTTTATTATATCTAATGGATAAGCGACCGTGGTTTGCGCCACATATTTTAAGCCGTGCGCTAAAGCAACAGCAAGCATATCTTTTTTCATAAAATGCGAGCCGATGCCGTTAATGTCCGGCGCGGTTCCGGCTGGCGTAGTCGTAGTATTAGCGGCCCAGGGTGTGGCCGCGCTGGCCTGCGCGCCCGTGTTCATATAGCCCTCGTTGTCGTAGCAAACATAAAGAATGTTTTCGCCGCGTTCCCACATGCCGCTGATCAGGCCAAAACCTATATCAAAAGTTCCGCCGTCGCCGCCTTGAGCGATTACTTTCACCCCGTCAAATTGCTTCGCACCGGCTTCGCCGGATTTGACAGGGTAAATTTTATTTTCTTTGCCTTGGGTTTTTAAAGCTGCGTAAATACCCGAAGCTACGGCCGAAGCATTTTCAAATAAAGAATGAATCCAGGGCATACCCCAAGAACTTTCCGGGTAGGGCGTAGTGACGACTTCTAAGCATCCGGTAGCGTTAGTGATAATGGTATTCGGACCTAGTGTATCTGCAACTAAACGGGCGGCAATCATCTGGCCGCAGCCGGCGCAGCCGCGATGGCCGGGGGAAAGTAAAGATTTTTTTATATTATTTTCCATATTTGTTTTTACAATTTAATTGGCTTCAGCGATTTGTTTTTTAAAATTTTTAATTCCTTTTATTTTATCCATTTGTCCGATAAATTTAGAGGCATTAAGTATTTCAATTAAAACCGGTTTTTTCGCTTTTGATAAATGAATAATAAAATTACCAAGCTCAATGGCATTTTTAATCGGGTCTTTGGTAATTTCCCAGCTTATTATATTAGCTTCAATGTCGTATTGCATACTGTTATTTAACCGGAAAAAATGTAATTATTTTTAAAATATCTTCCTCTTTTTTATAAATAACTTTTATGTTTTCTTTTTGGGCTATTAATAGTTTATTCTTTTTTCCGGTTTTATCAGGCGCACCAATCGTATCTTCAATCTGCTCACGCGTAAAATAAACTTTATGCTTATTTAATATATCAAATTTAGATTCGGCGTATTTAGTAAAGTAAAGCATATTTTAATTATTTTATAAATATCATTCAACATGAAAGCTAGGCGCCGTTGTTGTTGGATAAATATTGCAATTAACTCCTCTTCTTCGATATTCTATACAATCCTTATGTTCATAAACTGCTCTCAATCCGGCGTTTACAAATATTTTATAGAGTTTTGCCACGGCATCCGGGTCTTCTGTTTTATTTATAAAATTTATATCCACACAAGTTCCTTTTTTATGACAATCATCTAAGTGCGTAACAGTCGGCGGCCAGCCCTCTGTTACTCTCCAACTAGAGTCTTGATTTTTAACAACAAGAAGTTTGGAAGTAAGATCGCTATTAATTAGGCAGGGCGTTTCCTTACAGTCAATAGTAGAATTTGAAGTAGGTATGCAATTATTACATGCTTCACAAGCTATACCTGGTTTGCAAGGTAGACAACAGCACAAAGTGTTTTCACCTTTATCTTCCTTGCATTCGGTTCCTTCTTCCCAACCGTATCCTAAAGTCCTAAAGCAATTTGCGCCTGTAGCCCATTTACAAGCACCAGTTGCTATAATTGTTTCTTTTTTAACTTGAGCAACTTTTAACGGCTGAAAAACGGTTAAGGCCGGGTTAACCTGATATAGAATTAAATAAGAGCATAAAGCAATTACCAGGCCGGTAAGAGAAGCGCCAATCCAGGATTTAGCTTCACCGATCATAGTAGCGCTACCGCCGGCAATTATCCATAAGACTCCACCGACCATTAAAACTACGGCCGCTAAAATTCCTACGATGCCGATAGCGTATTTATAAATGCCGGCGATGTATTCGCTGATCCAGGGAATATTGCAGGTTTTTATGCCAGCTTTCTCGGTGCAAGTTATAGCACTACCCTTAGTTAAATTAAGTCCAGGAATGTTTATTTGCAAATTGACATCTGGTATTTTAATATATGGCATGGTGGTGTTGAGAGGGCTTGGTGTATCTGGTTTACAGCAGCAACCCCAACCATTAGGATCAGGCGCTAAACCAGAAGGAGGAGGCTTAGACTGGGCCGCGCAATCACTATCTCCTCCTACTGCTTCAACACTATATTGTGCACTAGTACCATTACAGCTTTTTCTGGTATTGAACGCTCCCCAGTTTAAATATGTCCAAGAACATGTTTGTGCCGCTTTCGCCGGTGGCGGATAATAAAAAAAATTAGCTATAAAAAATATAATTAAAGGTAAGTATAAGAAAATTTTAAGTTTTTTGGAGTTCATAAGATTATTGTGCCAGTATACATTTAACAGCATAAACTGGCATTCCGGCTAATTTCATTTGAAAACACTGCCCGCTTTCCATGTATGTTTTTGCATCTGTTTTATTTTCGCAATCTGTTTTGGTTATAGTACCGGTATTATCGCAATTATTATATAGGGGGCCAGTGCAACCTATTGTTGCAGCGCATGCGGCTGTGCCGGTTATATGAAGATCCCATGCGCAGCATGATTTAGGGCATTTTTTATCTTTTTCCCATGTATTTCCATCTCCTTGATTACCTAAGCACTGATCCTTTGTAATATTATCTGTGCATTTTCTTGTGTCTGCCGCTGATAATGTAGCAGTTAGACAACGACCAGTACCAGAATTTTCTTCATTAATTTTTTCGACTGTTTGTATCGTCGTCGTTTTTAAATCCACTAATGCCGGATTAATCGTAGCCAAAATTAAATAAGAGCATAAAGCGATAACTAGACCGGTAAGAGAAGCGCCGATCCAGGATTTAGCCTCGCCTATAGCGGTGGAATTACCACCGGCAACAATCCACATCACGCCGCCAATCATTAAGACCACGGCGGCTAAAATACCGACAATGCCGATAGCGTATTTATAAATAGCTCGGATATATTTAGCTATCATTGACGTTGAGCCGTCCGGTGTTTGAGGCGTCCCAACAGGAAAATCAGTACCTATGCCGACCTGGGGCGTAAAAGTGGCCGTAGCCGCCTGACTGGCGGCCGGAGCGGCCAGCAGAAAAAACAGGCAGAATAATTGTAGAACAAAAACGGTTAGGAAAAAGATTATTAAAATTTTTGGAAATTTTTTTAGCATATTATTGTAGATTAATTATGCTTTGCCGACGAATATGGCTCGGTCTGATTTTTTACCGGCTTGCTTAATTATTTTTTTAATAATTTCTTTTGTAATATCTCGTCCGCCCAGACCGACGATAAAGCTAGAAATATTGGCGTTGGTTTTGCCTTGGGCTATAGTTTTAATTTCAGAAGCCAGTGTACCTATAGCTCCGAGAGAAATTGATTTATCTATAACCGCGATATTTTTAGCCGGTTTGATTATTTTTAAAATTTCATCGGCCGGAAAAGGGCGGAAACATTTTATTTTTAGAAGGCCAATTTTATTAGATTTTCCAACCGTGTTTTTAATGGTGCCGATAACCGAACCCATAGCAATAAGAATGGTGTCGGGTTTTTTAGGGCCGATGTATTCGAAAAAACCATTATCAATTCGAGATCCTATCGCTCCGCTAGCGCTACGCTCCAGGATGACGGAAGAATTATATTTTTTATATTCGCTGTCTATTACTTTTAAGCTGTTCAATAAATCTTCATGCAATTCTTGCCTAATTTCCATATAGTGCGCCGGCGTGGCTAAGGCACCAAGAGTTACCGGGTTGGCCGGATCTAGAAATTGCCCCGACGTAGGCTTATAGTCAGGCAGATATTTTTTAATCTGTTCGGCGCTCGGTATAGTAACCGGTTCATAAGTATGGGTCATTATAAAACCGTCAACATTTATCATGATCGGTAATTTTAATTGCTCGGCAATTTTAAAAGCCATAACATGCTGATTAACCGCTTCCTGGTGGTTTTCCGCGAAGAGTAAAATCCAACCGGTGTCTCTAACCGCCATAACATCCTGTTGATCGTTCCAAATATTAATTGGCGCGGACACGGCGCGATTAGCGCAGGTCATAACAATCGGTAAACGCATGCCGGCGATATTATAAATTACTTCAGCCATAAGAAGTAGACCTTGTGAACTAGTGGCGCTATAAGCGCGTACACCGGTAGCGCTAGCGCCTAAGACTATGGAAGCGGCCGCGAATTCTGATTCGGCGCGCACATATTCATAATCGGCTTGGCCGTCGGCTTTAAATTTAGCCAGATCTTCAACGATATGAGTTTGCGGAGTTATCGGGTAAGCGGAAATTACGGCCGGCCGGATATTTTTTATAGTTAGGGCAATGGCGCGGGAACCTTCTAAAATTTGTTGTTTATTATTTATGTTATTCATAATATTTATTTTTCATCCAACCCCATTTCAACCGCTTTAAACGGGCATTCAATCGCGCAAAGGCCACAGCCTTTGCAATAGGTTAGGTCACATTCAAAATATTTTTTACCGGTAGTATTAGTTTTTTTGGTTTGATAAATTATACCTTCGGGGCAAACGCGCGGGCAAATACTGCAAGCCGTGCATTTATCATGTAAAAATTTCGGCCGGTTAGTCCGCCAGGAACCGGTTTTATTTATGGTAGTGGTAGAAGGTTTTACAACTATTTGCATAAAAGTTAAAAATTATTTTTATAAGCCTGTTCTATGGCTTTAATATTTTTAGCTATTAATTCATCGTGTCCGATAAATTTTTCCGCTACCGCCTGCTTGAGCGATGCTAAATCAACCAGCCCGGTTATTTTTGCAAAAGCGCCTAAAATAACCGTGTTAACGATATTTTTACCGATTATTTCTAAAGCGATTTTAGTGGCGTCAATCGTGTAAATATTGTTTTTAGGCAGGTTAATTTTTAAATTTTCTTTGGTTTTTGCCGTGTTAATAATGGCGATAGTTTTTTTATCCGCGCCCTTAGTTATGTCAATACTTTCAAGCAAGCTGGCGTCTTGGATAATTAAAATGTTTGGTTGATAAATTTGCTCTCTTAAGATAATCGGCTCATCGTTAAGGCGGACATACGATTCTACCGGAGCGCCGGTTCTTTCCACGCCGAAAGAGGGGAAAGCTTGTGCTTCTTTCCCGTTTTTGAAGGCGGCGATGGCGATTAATTCAGCGGCCGTTACTACGCCTTGCCCACCGCGGCCGTGAATACGAATTTGTATCATAAAATAAAATTTTTATTTTTTTAACTCTTCTATAATTTTAACAAAAGTGTCGCTTGGAATATTACCTTCAATTTTATAGCCGTTAATAAAGTAGGTCGGCGTACCCGTAATGCCGAAAGATTGACCCTCGGTTAAGTCTTTTTGAATTTGCGGCAGATATTTTTGTTTAATTAAACAATCGTTAAATCTCGTAATATCGGCGCCGAGCTGGTTAACTAGAGCGGTAAGCTGATCGGCGGTGTTAACACCTTGATTTTGAAATAATTTGTCATGCATGGGCCAAAATAGTCCTTGCTCACCGGCGCAGCGCCCGGCTAAAGCTAGTAAAGCTGAATAATCAGAAACTATCGGGTAATCACGCCAAATAAATTTTATATCATTTTTATATTTTAAACTTATTTCTCTGATTGTGGAAAATGATTGCTCGCAGACCGGGCAGGCAAAATCACCGAATTCAACGATAGTTATTTTAGCTTTATCCGTGCCCGTCCAGTAATGGTCGCCATCCGCTACGTTGTATTGTTGTCCGCTTAATTTTATGCCGGTTTGTTTTTTTGCCGTTTTAACAAGACTATAAACATAGAAGCCTAAGGCTACTATGAAAATTAAAATTAAAGTTAAAAGAATGATAATTGATTTACCCCACCAGGTTTTAAACCAAGGCTTAATAGCGTATTCCATTGATATTTTTACTAAGCTGTTTTATTATAAAGCTATGAATATTATAACATTTATTTTATGAATAAACAAAATTTTGACCAGTCGGCGGCGGAAATAGAAAA
>JBAXOH010000016.1:0-11272 GCA_037133335.1 bacterium | reverse complement strand
ATTTTAACTTAATAATATAATTATGCAAGTTCCAATTGAAATTTCAGCCAGACACGTTCATTTATCGAAATCGGATTTAGAAATTTTATTCGGCCGTGGTTTTGAGTTATCAAAATTTAAAGATTTATCTCAGGCTGGGCAATTCGCCGCTAAAGAAACCGTTGAATTAGTCGGTCCAAGCGGCGAGCTTGATGGCGTTAGAATTTTAGGTCCATGCCGAAAAGAAACCCAAGTTGAAGTCAGCGAAACCGAAGCCAGGCATTTAGGGATTAATCCTCCGGTTAAAGATTCCGGTAATTTAAGCGATACCCCCGGTGTTAAAATCGTCGGGCCAGTAGGAGAAATCATTTTAACTCATGGGGTGATTTTAGCTTTAAGGCATATTCATATCGATCCCGCGACCGCCGCCGATCTCGGAGTAAAAAATTATGACCGCGTAAAAGTTGATACGAGCGGTTTGCGCGATTTACTGTTTGAAAATGTTTTAGTTAGAGTTGATCCATCTTTTAAATTAGCCATGCATATTGATACGGACGAAGCTAACGCGGCCGGAATTGATAGTGAAAATCATGTGGGGGAAATCGTAATATAAAATTTTAATTTTATGCCAGAACTTCCGGAAGTTGAAACTATCACTAGGGATTTAGACAGCAAGCTTAAAAATAAAAAAATTATTGCCGTTGAATCACTGGATAAAAAAATTTTTAAGTTGACCGAAAGCGATGTTAAAAATATTTTAGGTAAAAAAATAAGAAAAATCAGGCGGCGGGCTAAAATGATAATTTTTGATTTAGCGGATTATTATTTAATTATGCATCTTAAGATGACCGGGCAGCTAGTTTATCAAACTAAAACTTCGCTAATCACCGGCGGCCATCCGATTATTAACCAAGATAAAAAACTTCCCAATAAATTTAGCCGAGTTATTTTTAAATTTAACGATAAAAGTACGCTGTATTTTAATGATGTTAGGAGATTCGGTTGGATTAAAATAATGCCCGGAAATAAATTTGCTGAATTTAATAGCCGGTTAGGGGTAGAACCGTTAAGTTCCGAGTTTACTTTAGAATTTTTTAATAAGTTTTTATTGCGTAAGCCTAAAACTTCGATTAAACAGGCCTTGCTCGATCAAAAATATATTTCCGGCATAGGTAATATTTATGCCGACGAATCGCTTTTTATAGCGCGCATCAAGCCTTTCAGAAAAATAAAAACTTTAAGCGCGACGGAAATAAAAAAGTTATGGCACGCTATTCCTAAAATTTTAAAACACGCCATCAAACATCGGGGCACTTCTTTTAATGATTACGTTGACGCCCAGGGAGAGGTCGGTAATTTTATAAAATATCTTAAAGTTTACGGTCGCTTAGGAGAAAAATGTAAAAATTGTGGTCAACCGGTAAAAAAGATTAAATTAGGCGGTCGAGGCACTCATTGGTGCGATAACTGTCAAAAATAACATGTTAAAAAAATTATTAAAAATTAGCTTTTTTATTCTAATACTGTTAATCGCAATCGCGGTTTTTTTATTGCCCCAATTTATTACCGCCGCCGCTGTCTCCTCCGATGCTATCGCCGTCAGGGTTATTCCCAACCCTGATCGTTTAAGTCCTTTGCGCTGGTATCAAACCAATATAAAAAATCAAGGGTCGCCCCAAGTTCTCCTGGTTGATGGTTATGAAGCCGTGCGCGACGGTCGGACAGTCTATATTAACGCCGCTAATATAGATACGGCTAATAATAAATTTTACACCAATATTTATCTCTTATCTTTTGACCAAAACGTAGAGCAGTCCACGGTGGATGTTTTCGGTCAGATTTTATCCCATTGGAAATTTAATACTAATATTCCGGCGGAGGAAAAAGATGGCGTCAGAAATGATACTAAGCGGTTGTCTGATTTAGTGGAAATTGAGTCAGCTTTAGATAATTACCAAAAAGCTCATAATAATGATTTTCCCGATTTAACCGCCGGTAGCTATGTTAGCGGTAAGACCACTTCTAAATGGCCAAGCTGGCAAGCCACTTTGAGCAAGGAATTAGGCATAACCTTGCCCGTAGATCCAATCAACAAAATGGGTTCATGCCCATCCGGCTATGACCCTGAAACCTGCTGGGATCAAAAAAGCAAAAGTTTTTACAATCCTGATTCCAATAATGAATTGCCGGCCGGTAGTCATGCCTATGTCTATAATTATGCCAATGGAGCATATCATGCCTGCGCTGTTATGGAATCGGGCTATATCACCGATTTAGCCCAAGGTGCTTGCTCGGGTTCGGCCGTTGGCCGTAGCAGACAAGCCCCTTATTTAGCGCCGACAATAAATTGCGGAACCATAAAGGGCGAATCCAATAAACCATTTTCCGGCCAGTTAAGTTTAAGCGGATCGAATGCGGCTAAATTTAAATATTGGACAATCCGGCCCATACAGCCTAGCAGTTGGGGAAATTGGGTAACTAATAATATGTGGCAATGGAAAAGCGGTTCTAATGGGTTAGCCGTATCGTTAGGCGGTGTTTTGCCAAAATTAGTAGCTGATAAAGCCGGAAGAAGAGGGGATTATATTATTGAAGTTTCTGTTGCTAACGATGTTGCCGGTAAAGAAGTTGCTTCTTCAACTAAACAATGTTTAATTAACATAAGCGCCAAAACTTTTTGCGGCGACGGCCAGATACAGAATCCTAACGCCGAAGGTTTTAATGGGCCGGCTGATGATGGCCGAGAGGCCTGTGATAATGGCGCGGCTAACACCAATACGCCCTGTACGCCAGTTTACGGCGGCTCGGAATGTAGTTATTGCGATCCAGCCTGTCGAAAAAAAATTGTGCCAGCGCCCTTTTGCGGCGATGGCGCGGTTAATGGAGGCAGCGAAACTTGCGATGGTTCTCGCACCAATATTCCATGCGTGCCCGGGCTTAACTCAACCTGTGAATATTGCGATTTAAATTGTCATACCCAGACAGTTAGTCCTTTTTGTGGCGATGGTAGAGTTAACAAAACCGGCGAAGCCTGTGATAATGGCACGGCTAATACCGACGCTGCTTGCACGCCCGGCTTTGACTCGCCTTGCAATTATTGTGATTTAAATTGTCAAAAGAAAACCGTAAGTCCTTTTTGCGGTGATGGTGCGGTTAATAAAACCGGCGAAGCCTGTGATAATGGCACGGCTTATAATGTTCCTTGCACGCCCGGTTATGGTTCGGGTGTAAGTTGCGCCTATTGTGATTCAACTTGCCAAAAGAAAACTGCACCCGCGCCCTTTTGCGGCGATGGCGCGGTTAATGGAGGTACGGAAAATTGTGATAATGGTACAGCCTTAAATATTCCTTGTACGCCCGTTTATGGTTCTGGTGTAAGCTGTAGTTATTGCGATTCAACTTGTCATAGTCAAACTGTGCAGGCGCTTTTAATAGCCGCTTGTACCGCCAAACCGACTAGCACTGATTGGAATACCAGTAGTACAGTGCTTCAAACTTGGAATGGTTCAGTCTGGCAACCTTCTAATTTAAGTTCTTATAATATTACGGCCGGGATCTGTAAATTTAAATGCCAAGCAGGCTATAGTTGGAACGGCAGTGCTTGTATAGCAAATTGTGTACCCAATTGCGTTGGCAAAAATTGCGGTGATGACGGTTGTGGTGGCAGCTGCGGGAACTGCGGAGCTGGCTATAGTTGTGTTAATAGCGTTTGCAGCAGTCCGAAATCCTGGAGGTTTTGTGCATGGGAAAATTATTTTTGTAGTTTTAGCGGTACGGCCATAGTAAGATATGGAGCTTCCGGCGTTTGGACTGCCAGAACATTCACTAATGGAGTTTCATGCGATAATGGTACTTTTGGCGATCCGATCTACGGAACTTATAAATCCTGTGAAGTTTATCAATAGAGTATTAATTTGTGTCTTTTAAAAAATTAGCGGCTAGGCGAGCGGTCGATGCCAAAAATAATTTTAAATTTTTTACTTCACTGCTCATTTATGTTATAATCAAAAGTATAAATATAATAAGCAATTGTTATGTTGAATTTATTTATAAAAAAAATATGGATTGTCGTAATATTATTTTTGGCGGTTTTTTTATTGCCCCAATTTATTACCGCCGCCGCTGTCTCCTCCGATGCTATCGCCGTCAGGGTTATTCCCAACCCTGATCGTTTAAGTCCTTTGCGCTGGTATCAAACCAATATAAAAAATCAAGGGTCGCCCCAAGTTCTCCTGGTTGATGGTTATGAAGCCGTGCGCGACGGTCGGACAGTCTATATTAACGCCGCTAATATAGATACGGCTAATAATAAATTTTACACCAATATTTATCTCTTATCTTTTGACCAAAACGTAGAGCAGTCCACGGTGGATGTTTTCGGTCAGATTTTATCCCATTGGAAATTTAATACTAATATTCCGGCGGAGGAAAAAGATGGCGTCAGAAATGATACTAAGCGGTTGTCTGATTTAGTGGAAATTGAGTCAGCTTTAGATAATTACCAAAAAGCTCATAATAATGATTTTCCCGATTTAACCGCCGGTAGCTATGTTAGCGGTAAGACCACTTCTAAATGGCCAAGCTGGCAAGCCACTTTGAGCAAGGAATTAGGCATAACCTTGCCCGTAGATCCAATCAACAAAATGGGTTCATGCCCATCCGGCTATGACCCTGAAACCTGCTGGGATCAAAAAAGCAAAAGTTTTTACAATCCTGATTCCAATAATGAATTGCCGGCCGGTAGTCATGCCTATGTCTATAATTATGCCAATGGAGCATATCATGCCTGCGCTGTTATGGAATCGGGCTATATCACCGATTTAGCCCAAGGTGCTTGCTCGGGTTCGGCCGTTGGCCGTAGCAGACAAGCCCCTTATTTAGCGCCGACAATAAATTGCGGAACCATAAAGGGCGAATCCAATAAACCATTTTCCGGCCAGTTAAGTTTAAGCGGATCGAATGCGGCTAAATTTAAATATTGGACAATCCGGCCCATACAGCCTAGCAGTTGGGGAAATTGGGTAACTAATAATATGTGGCAATGGAAAAGCGGTTCTAATGGGTTAGCCGTATCGTTAGGCGGTGTTTTGCCAAAATTAGTAGCTGATAAAGCCGGAAGAAGAGGGGATTATATTATTGAAGTTTCTGTTGCTAACGATGTTGCCGGTAAAGAAGTTGCTTCTTCAACTAAACAATGTTTAATTAACATAAGCGCCAAAACTTTTTGCGGCGACGGCCAGATACAGAATCCTAACGCCGAAGGTTTTAATGGGCCGGCTGATGATGGCCGAGAGGCCTGTGATAATGGCGCGGCTAACACCAATACGCCCTGTACGCCAGTTTACGGCGGCTCGGAATGTAGTTATTGCGATCCAGCCTGTCGAAAAAAAATTGTGCCAGCGCCCTTTTGCGGCGATGGCGCGGTTAATGGAGGCAGCGAAACTTGCGATGGTTCTCGCACCAATATTCCATGCGTGCCCGGGCTTAACTCAACCTGTGAATATTGCGATTTAAATTGTCATACCCAGACAGTTAGTCCTTTTTGTGGCGATGGTAGAGTTAACAAAACCGGCGAAGCCTGTGATAATGGCACGGCTAATACCGACGCTGCTTGCACGCCCGGCTTTGACTCGCCTTGCAATTATTGTGATTTAAATTGTCAAAAGAAAACCGTAAGTCCTTTTTGCGGTGATGGTGCGGTTAATAAAACCGGCGAAGCCTGTGATAATGGCACGGCTTATAATGTTCCTTGCACGCCCGGTTATGGTTCGGGTGTAAGTTGCGCCTATTGTGATTCAACTTGCCAAAAGAAAACTGCACCCGCGCCTTTTTGCGGTGACAGTGCGGTTAATGGAGGTACTGAAAATTGTGATGTAGGCGTGAACAATGGGGTTACTTGCACGCCCGTTTATGGTTCTGGTGTAAGCTGTAGTTATTGCGATTCAAGTTGTCATAGCCAAACTGTGCCCGCGCCCTTTTGCGGCGATGGTGTAAAAAATGGTTTGGAGGTTTGCGATAAAGGTGCCGGCTCTATGACTAGTACTCAATCTTGTTCAACAAACGTAGTTCTTCCTTGTGGCGCCGTAAACGTTACAGGATCACAAACCTGTAAAGATGATTGCAGCGGTTGGAATACCTGTGTTGGGTTGGCGCCAGTTTCCACCGGCGCTAGTTCCGAGGGGTGTCTTGCTACCAGCCCGGTTATGACTGGTTATGTCTGCTGTGAGTTAGTTAGTTGCGATACAGATGCTTGCAGTTGTTGTGGGAGAACCAATACTGAGCTTCCTCAAGGTAATAACTATGTATTTCCACCGTTATCAACGGGTTATATTCAAGCAGCTGGGCAAATGTTCAGTCCAAAATGTAAAAGAACAGGAAGTCCAAACCCCGGCCTTTTAACAGGCGTTGCATGTTCTGGGGTCGCCGCAGAAAATACAAAATGTTTAAGTCTTAAAAATGCTGATCCTTATCAGAGTTCAGCCTCCTATCCTTTAAATACTTGGTCTAATGACACTAATAAATTAAGTTGTCGGTTATTACAGGGAGATGGGATTACAAATCCTGCTAATAATTGGAAAATACTTACAAACCATACTTGGGCTAGCTATAGGTGTTGGCGGTAATAAATTTTAAAATATGTTAAATAAAAAAACAATTATAATTATTATTTTAGCCGTTGTAATCTTTTTTTCTTCGGCGGTGTTGATTTTTTTTCTGGTTAAGCGAGTCGGCGATAAGGCGGCAGTAAATAAAATTGATTCTAAGATTATAGATGAATTAAAAAATAACCACCCGGAATTTAGCGACGCGCAATTAAATTTTTATAAAAATACGGCGGTTAAAGGAAATACAGCGCCATGTTTAGGCAGAGCTGATGAAGACGCCTGCGTTTCGTCCGTGGCCTTTATTAAGCAAGACGTTAATCTTTGCCATGACTTAGAGAGTAAAAATGAAAAATTATATATGGAGTGCGGTAATGGTATTTTAAAGAAAACTGCCGACGCGGAAATTAGCCAATGCACGCCTCTTATGGGCGATGATTATTATAATTGCTTAGAGGCTGTTTTCACCATTGATAATAAACGGCTGGATTGCTTAAGTTTTCCGGGCGCAGAGACTCGGTCGACTTGCGAAGATATTTTAAATTACAACGCGGCTTTTTTAAGTTACGATAGGGCATTATGTAAAACAGTTAAAACCGAAAAATTGAATCAATATTGCCTTAAAGTTATTATTGATAAAAACCAGGACACTGACGGCGACGGCTTAACGGATTTAGATGAAATAAATAAATATAAAACCCATTATTTATTCGCCGATACGGATAACGACGGTATTAATGACGGTGAAGCGGTAAAACGCGGGCTGATTAAGTAAAAGTGATAAAGTTTTTAAAATCTAATTAATTTATAATAAATAATATGAAAAAACAAATTATTATCGCCGTATCAGGGTTTTTAGCGATTGTTGTTCTGGGCGTAGGCATTTATTATTTTAGCTCCAGCCGAGGAGGAGATAATACGGCCGTTCAGCCCAGCGACCAGCAAAAAGAAAATAATGAGGTTGTCTCGCCGCAAGTTAAAAGTTTAACCTGCGATGATGCGGTAAGCGCTGAAGAAAAAACCGCTTGCCAGGCTGAAGTTGGAAAAATATTAAATTCACCCAGCAGCTCGGTGTGTGAAGATTTAACTACCGAAGATGATAAAAGCTCTTGCCGTCAATCTTACATGATAAAAGAGGCGGCCAATAGCGGCGATTTGGATAAGTGCAACGAAGCGGCAGATGAGTCTTCGGTTACCGCTTGCTTGGCTCAAGTGTCGTATAGCCTGGCTATTCAGAAAAAAGATAAAAAATATTGTGAAAATATTGTTAATAAAAACGACAAAGAAAGTTGCCTTAAAACCTTGGTTGACATGGGTGTAAAATAGATTTTAAAATTATAAAATAGCCCAGACATCGCGTCTGGGCTATTTTTATTTTGGAGGATATTTTTGCAAGATGTTTAAAAAATATAATAGCCGGCCAAGCTGATTAGAAAGCCCAGGAGCGAACCGGCGATGATTTGCGCCGGGGTGTGGCCGACTTTTTCAACCAGGCGAGGGTATTTCCCTGCGTCGATAAGTTTATTATCGTTTAGATTTTTTATTAAATTATTTAAAGCTTGTCCTTGTTGGCCAACGAATTTTCTTAGGCCTAAAGCGTCTCGTATTATAAAAAAGCTTAAAATTATACAGATATAAAATAGGGGAGAATAAAAACCTTCAATTAAGCCGACGCTGGCAGTTAAAGAAATAATCATAGCGGCATGACTTGACGGCATGCCGGAGTAAGAAGAAATTGATTGCCAATTGAATTTTAAGTTATTTGATTTTATTAAGAGTTTTGTGAGTTGGGCAATTATGGCGGCGGCTAAGGGCGCGATTAAAATTTGTAGCATATTTTTTGTTTTAAATAGAAGACAGTTTGTTAATTTTTAAAAAATAATAACGGTACAAAAATATCAAGAAATAGATTAAGGCCAAAAAAGTAAAAATTATTAAGAAATTATCAGCGGTTGTGTAAGGCCCCGGCTGTATAATAAATTTGTTCACCTCGTTAGAGAAAATAAATAGTTTAGATTGGCCGTTGGTGTTTAAAACAAGCGCGCTAAGTTCTCTAGAAGGGTTTAATGCGAAGTTAAAATTATTTACCGTCGGTAAAATTAACCTGCTATTATAGTCCGGCAATAAGTTTTGATTAAGCATCGAATTGGTTAAGAAATTTTCCGCGCGCCCGAACCGATAATCGGTCGGGTTTGCTTCTAAAAAATTTATATTTGAGTTAGCAGAATTAAGTCCTGAATCGGGCGATAAGGGTTGAGTCGAGTTAACGGCCGGCGAGCCGAATATCTGTACGACTATGGTTGTATTTTGACCTTGGAATTTTCCGTCAATCGTAGAAATGCCGATTTCTTTATAATAGGGGCTTAAAAGATTTTTTTTGTGCGAAGGAGAATTTTTCCAAGCTTCCATAATGCTTTCGCTGGCTACGAAATCAATAGCTAAATTTTCACCTACATAAGAATAGTCATAGCCGGCGTCGCGAATCCATGAGGAAAATTTTTTGTCATCGATAGCATGGCTAAAAGTTTGAGATTCTAAAATGGCTTTACCCTTTAGGATAGCGGCTTGAGTTAACAGTTGATTAGCGATTAAGGTATTAAGGCCAGCGGCCTCCCTTTCTTTATTAGTTAGCGCGATTATTTCCTCGGGGGTAATAGCGGATAAATAAGCTAAATTAGGCAATAAAAAAATCCCCATTAGTATACCTAATAGAGACAACTTAAAATTTAGCCTAATTTGTTTTTTATATTCACTTTTCGACGCGGCCAAAGTAAAATAGAGCCGCCCGTTTATCTTTTTAACCATTTTTATTTTTATCTTTATTTTTGTTTTCTGTCAACTTTTTGACTATAATATAATTATAGCATAGAATTAGCTAAAAATCAAGCGGCAGAAAACGATTAACGGCGTTTGCTTGAATCTGGTTGGTTTGGTAAGATTATTATATTAGATTTTTTTAATATTAATTTGTTAAAAAATATGAAAAAGAAAATTACCGTAGCCGTTAGCGGTTATTTTAATCCTTTGCATGTCGGCCATCTTGAAATGATGGAGAAAGCTAAAAAATTAGGCGACCGCTTAGTGGTTATAGTTAATAACGATTATCAGGTAAAACTTAAGGGCCGAGTTCCATTTTTAAAACAAGCTGATAGAATGAAAATAGTCTCAGCCATTAAGTGGGTTGATAAAGTTTTTTTATCAGTTGATCGCGATGCCTCAATCTGTAAATCGTTAGCTAAAATAAAACCGAATATTTTTGCCAAAGGTGGTGACCGGAATGCCGAGAATATTCCAGAGACGCCAGTCTGTCTTCGACTGGGCATCAAGATAGTAGATAGAGGTATGGGTAAAAAGATTAGGTCAAGTTCAACCTTAATCGCCGAAGCGGCGAAAGCTAAAAAAGTGTAATCTCGTTAAATAAGTTTCTTTTTTAATTTTAAGATTAGAACTTAAGAGGCGAGAAAAATAATTTATCTCCGCATTTAATGCAAATCTAAAACATAAAATCGCGGACGTAAATATAATTAAATTAAGTTTGAAGGCGTATGATAAAAAAATTAATAATTATAATTATAGTCATAGTAATCGGCGGTTTTTTATATTGGCAAAATTTAAATTCTCCGGTAGACGCTAAGGGCGAAGAGCAAATTTTTATAGTTAATAAGGGAGAAGCTATAAAGCAGGTGGCAAAAAATTTGCGTATAAATAATTTGATCAGGTCGGAATTTTATTTTAAATATGAAATTGGCTCCGGCAATAATATAAAAGCCGGCGAATATTTGATCAGTCCGAAATTAAGTACCAGAGAAATAATAAAAATATTAACGGTTGGCGGTTCTATCAGCCGGGAAAAATCCATTAAAATAACCGAGGGCTGGAGTAATAAAGATATTGCCGCATATTTAGAAAAAAATAATATAATTCCGGCTAAAGATTTTTTGGCTTTAGCTAAGGCGCCGCTTAGCCAATGGAAATTTAATTTTGTTAAACCGGATTTTTTAAATGATGCGCCTAAGGAGGCCACACTCGAAGGTTATTTATTTCCTGATACTTACCGGATATTTAACGATGCTACGGTCGAGGGAATTATTTATAAAATGTTGGATAATTTTGATAATAAATTAACCCCGGAGATGAGAGCGGAAATTAAGAGGCAAAAAAATACAATTTACGAAATTATCATTATGGCGTCAATAATTGAAAAAGAAGTTAAAACCGACGATATGAAAATTGTTTCCGGAATATTTTGGAATCGGATTAAAAACGGCCAGGCCCTGCAGTCCTGTGCTACGCTCGCATATATTTTAGGCGTTAACAAAGCCCAATATAGCTTAGAAGATACGAAAATTGATTCGCTTTACAATACTTATAAATATCCCGGATTGCCGGCTGGGCCGATCGCTAATCCCGGGCTTAACGCTATAAGCGCGGCTATTTATCCCAAAAACACTAATTATAATTATTTTTTAAGCGACCCGGCGACCGGCAAGACGATTTATAGTAAAACCTTGGATGAGCATAATGCAAATAAGTATAAATATTTAAAATAAATTAGCTTGACATTATATTAACTTATGTTATTATTAAATTAATTAAATAGTCGCAGACAGCAGGTTTAGCTAAAAGCTAATTAAACCCTGCCGAGACAAAGCTAATTTTAGCTAATCTTTTAGTCTGCGGTTAATACGCAG
>JBAXOH010000015.1:0-11562 GCA_037133335.1 bacterium | reverse complement strand
TTTTTGTATATTAAAAATTACTATTTAAATATAATAAATTTTACATCAACATCCACTTCTCTTCTTTTCTATCATAAATAAAACGCCCTAAATCACCTGAAATATTTTTAGTATCTAATTGAACAATATGATTTGCTATTTTACTAAAAGCTTCAGCACTATCTTTTTCTTCAAAATAATCAAAAAATATATAATTCAATCTTAAATTTCCAAACTTAATTTCCAATACAAGATTTCCTATATCATATTTACTTACTCTATTTTTTTTGAATAATTTTCCCAAACTAACTTTATAAAAATCTTTACCAAATTCTCCAAAGTAAGCATAGGAAATAACAACAAAAATTGAAAAAGTAGCCATTCCAATTAAAGTCAATAGTTGTACTTGGCCAACTCCGCCAAGACCCAATTCTTGCTCATATATTAATACTTTTTTTGATTCTGAAAGTTGATTTGCAAAAGCGATAATTTCTTGTTTTCTTTCTACTTCAAGTGAAGACTTATAAACTATAGAAATATCATGCTCTTTTTCCAGTGTATTTATTTTTTCTGCCCATTCGCAATAATCTTCTTTTGTGTCATGATCGGATATAAATGTAAATTTGTTCATATTATTTAAAATTATTTTGCTATACTTTGGTAATTTAAAAAACTATTTCCCCTTTTTCGGCAACTCCCCGTTTAAAGCTTTTTTAACTATATTTTTTGTCTCTTCGGAAAAATCAGCCGATAAAATCCATTCTAAAAAACCCGGATCTTTTTCCGCGACGTCGGCGAGCGACCGATCTTTATGTTTGGAAAAAGCCAAATAAGCTTCGCCGCCCCGCCAATAAAATTTTCTGTCAATGTCAACGAAACGATCATCCGAAGCATGATGAATTTTATAAATAAAATCCCAATCTCTGGTTTCGCTATATTTTTCAAGTTGCTTAATTAAAATTTTTGCCGTGGCTTCAACGTCGGCTAAGGCGTTATGAGCGTCAACATGCTCCTTTTTACAATAAAATTTATAAGCCGCGGCTAAAGTGCGCGGTTCCATATAATGATAAATTTTTTGTGAGTCAATAACTTTAGCGTTTATATAATCGAAATCCATGCCCGCTCTTAAAAACTCGCGCTTTAATATTGGTAAGTCAAAATTTAAAACATTAAAACCGCCATATGAACAATCATTAAATACTCCCCAAAGTTCCTCGGCTTTATCTTTAAAGGTCGGCGCGTCTTTTACTTTATCATCAGAAATTCCATGAATAGCGAAAGCTTCAGCCGGAATTTTCATTTCCGGGTTCAAAAATAAATCGCCCTTAGAAATCTCGCCGCTAGGCTCAATTTTTAAATAAGCGATTTCCACAATTCTGTCTAAATTAACGGATAAGCCGGTAGTTTCTAAATCAAAAATCACCAAAGGCTTATCTAAAGAAATTAAATCAGTTATTTTTTTTATTTTCGGCATGGGTATTTTATTTAGTTCCGTTGATAATGACAAATTTTCGTGCGAGGACTGTTTGAACCCGAGTAATCTCGAGGTGAGTTCCGCAGTAGAAAATTTGTTGTTATCAGCGGAGCCACAACTATTTTAGAATAGCTATAATTTATAATTGTTATTTTTTAAATAAAATCTTGTGAAATTTTTTATATATCTTTTTATCGGCTCGCGCCCTTAACATATAATTAACCAGCTCCGGCTCATAAAAATCAGGTTCATCGGCTAGGTCTAAAAATTCTTCAAAACTAATTAACTTGGTAGTTATTTTTTCGCCCGCGTCTAAGCGTGGCGGCTGCCAATAAATACAATCACGGGCGATATAGGTATAGCTTGTCCAAACGATTTTTCCCGACGGACTTATTTTATTAAAAAGCTGCCAATCGCGAGCCACATAACCGGTTTCTTCCAGAAGCTCTCGCTTAGCTCCGTTTAAAGCCGTTTCATTTTTTTCGCGCCTACCACCGGCTAACGATAAGAATGAAGAAGCACTATCCGGCTGTCTTTGGTTTAAAATCAATATTTTATCATCTACCACCGCAATAACTCCCGCCGTATCCGGCCGTTTTAGCATCTCAAAAGTTTCTATGCTACCATCGAACATTTTTTGCGGCCACTGCCAAACTTCAAAAATTTCACCCTTAAAAACTCGCTTGGCATTTTTCGGCAGTTTATTTTTTTTATTCGGCATATTTAATAAATAACTACTTAGCCTACCTATATTCTACAACAATTTTTTAAATAAAAACACCCCCGATTTCTCGGGAGTGTTTTTTACCCCCACGCCTACATTATAGGTGTGAAGGGTTTATGTGAAATAATCTTTTTACCAATTACTTCCACCACGGCTTCCGCCTTGGTTACGGTCAAAACTTCTGCCACCGCCGCCGTTACCACCGAAACTTCTTTTCGGTCTGTCTTCCTGAGGTCTGGCCTCATTGACAGTAACTGCGCGTCCATCAAGTTCTTTACCGTTAAACATGTCGATAGCGGCTGTCGCTTCTTCTTCCGTTGACATTTCAACGAATCCGAAACCCTTTGATCTGCCAGTCATCTTATCCATGATAACGATGGCTGAGACTACGGTGCCGGCCTGAGCAAAAGCATCTTTTAAACCGCCTTCAGTGGTTGAATATGACAAACCACCTACGTATAATTTTTTGTTCATAACTTTTCTTACGCTTTTAGGGATATTCTAAATCCCATGTAATTAAATGTAAGTCGACTTTCTTTATTTTGCCTTCTAATTACGCTAAAAGCATAAGGAAGTGAAAAATAACTCTTACAAAAGAAGTATAGCAGGAGTTGACTAATATGTCAAGCCTATTGGATTTAACAAGATTTAAAAATTTCTCTAATTAATATACTGACACCAATTTTCTTTTTTGCCGAATACGGAATTATTATCGGCCCGCCGGCTTGATTTTTAATTTTTTCAAGTTGATGCTCGTAATCGGATTTTTTTATTTTATCTATTTTATTAGCCAAGATAATTATATTCTTTTTATATTTTTTTAGAGCCTCAAGCATTTCTAAATCGCTCTCGGTCAAGCCTAAAGTAGCGTCGATAATAAGCACGATTAATTTCTGCTCATAACCGGATAAAAATAAATACCAATTAATAAGTTGCTCTAACCGCTCCCGCGCCTCGCGCGAAGCTTTAACGAAGCCGTAGCCCGGTAAATCGGCTAAATACAAAGATTTATTTATTAAAAATAAATTTATCTCTTGCGTACGACCCGGCGCGGCGCTTACACGAGCCAAATCTTTTTGATTGGTTAAAGAATTAATAACGCTGGATTTACCGGCGTTAGAACGGCCGATAAAAGCAACCTGCGGAAAATTATTTTCTAATTCTTTGCATGCCTCAACCACGCCTTTTATAAAAGTCGCGGAAACTATATTTTGTCTGTTAGATTTTTTCATTTAATTAAATTTTTTACTTCATTAATTATCTCTTGAGGCACGGCGCCTCTCTTCGGGCTTATCCCCGGATAGCGCCAAGCGCTGATAATCTTGCGCTGAGTTTCCCGCCCAATCGAATGGCTTCGGTCGTTCTGGCGGGTATCAAGTTGATACATAACCCAAATTTCCGAACTCCAAGTTTTTCCGCCAGAGGCGGATCCGCCTTGGGCGGACTTTTTAACCGATGACGGCTGCATAACCGCGGTCGTATTTTCGGCAATACCCTCTTCAATTCTCGCCGGATTATTTATGACGCGTAAAATCCTTTGCGCGCTCAAGCCGTAATATTGCATTTTACCGAGAGCATGTCCGGTCCAAAAAAATCTGGCCGTATTTTTAGGCGCTTTAAATTGCATGATTTTATTTTAATCTGCGGAGAGGGAGGGATTTGAACCCTCGAAGGGCGTTAACCCTTGCCGCTTTTCGAGAGCGGTACTTTCAACCACTCAGCCACCTCTCCAAATTCTTAATTACCTTAGCAATAACATCCCGCTTATGGCAAGTAACAGTAAAATAAACAAACAAATTATAGTAAAAAATAATAATTTCACGGATTCGGCTTTTTTACCGTCCAGATATAATAAAATCGGCTTGCCTAAAACTAACGAACCGGTGATTGATGCCGATAAAATTAAAATCAGTAACATTACCACTCCAATCATTGGATTATCGCCCTCGCCAAAAATATTTTTGGTATTACTCATAAACAAAACCACCAAAGACACATAAGCTAAAACGCCCAAAGAATGTAAGGCACTGTAAAAAAATAATTTTTTGTTGTCCATATTATTAATTTAATCATTAACTTTCAACGCTTTCTAAAAAAATCTTCTTACTAAAACCACCTCGTTCAATTTTTCGTTCATCTTTTAATTCCATAATTTCTGCTTTATCTAAGCCGCAATTATCTATAATAGCATCAATCACTTCATAAACATCGCCGATTTCTTTTATTAACTCTTTTTTATCGACCATAGCTTCGGTCGCTTCTCTAACCTCTTCTTCTAATTTTTTAAACAATTCTTTCAAATATTCTTCTTGCCCCAAAATTCTAGTTTGTGGCTCAGCTTTATCGTGTTTTATAATTTCCGGAATATTATCACGCACTAATTTATTGTATATTATCTTTCCCATATTTATTTTCTAAATTAATTAAACTCATCATCGCGACGAACAGCCAAAACATCATAGCTAAGTCATTTTTAAAATAAGGTACATCAACTAGACCATGGACGACAACGACGACCATAGCACCGATTAATCCTATAACTATATATCTGTTTTTTTGCGTTTTTAAATTTCTAGTTCCCATAACAAAAAACTTTCCGATTATCCAAATAAATAATAACATTCCGGCCAGTCCTAACTCACTCCAAAAATTAAGAAATATATTATGAGGATACAAATAAACTTCTAACGGCTGCCAATGAGCCATGCGATAAGCCTCGTTAAAGACTAATTTACGTTGAGCGTCAGAATCGCTAAAATCTTTAAAAAATATACCAGGAGTATGATAAGGCGCTATGGTCGATTGAAAATTAGCTAAACCGGCACCGGCTAAAAGCCGGCCGTCTTTAAGCATTTTAAGAGTATCGATCCAGCCGGCTTTTCTAATTTGACCTGACAAATTAGTCAAAGTAACATTTTCTACGGCTAAATCTCTGGCTGGTTTATAAGTCGCTACGCCGAGACTAATTAAAATTAAAGCAATTATCGTTACCCACCTAATTTTTTTATTAACTAATAACCCAAAGACAACCAGTCCGGCCGCTACACCAAGTAAAGCACCCTTGGATTTAGCGAAATAGATGGATAAAACAGACATGGCAATTACTAAACCAATAAAAAATACAGCTACTATGTCATTGCGAGCGACCGAAGAGAACGAAGCAATCTCACGTACTCGGAGTTTAACCAAAAATTGCTTCGTCGCCTCGAGTACGGGACTTCTCGCAACGACAGATGTAAACCAACCAATCATTAATAAAATAATCGGCCCTAAATACAACCCAACCGCGTTAGGATAGCCAAAAAAAGAAACTACTCGTCTAGTATCAGCCGCGGCCCATAGCGGATTATTTATAAAATCACCGGTAATTTTTTGGTAAATCGCTAGCGCGCTTACGGCCAACGCGCTTACGGCCAACGCCCAGAGAATTTTCTCTCTGCCTTTTTCACCTTTTATTACATTTAGAACAACTATAAATAACATCACTGGCTCAAAAAAATAAGCTTTAAAAATACCGAAAGAACTAGAGCTAAATCCAGCTAATCCGACGGCCGTAAAAGCAATTAGCAATAATAAAACAATTTCCCAATCAAACGGATATCTTATTTTAATTTTTTTATTTTCTTTTTTAAAATTGGCTAAAAAATTAATTTTCACCCGGCTAAAATTTTTAATCGCCCAAACTAAAAAAACTATTAAAATCATAACTTCCAGAAAGGTCGACGGCAGGCCAAAAATATTAAACCTTATTAAATAAGTCGGCAAGCCGATAATTAAAAACATAATCGCCCAGTCCAAACGGCGCCAAGCGAGTAAAAAAAATAAAACAGTGAAAAATAAAATTAAATAAATCATTTTTTACAAAATAAATAAATATAATCCTAAACAAATTAAAACCGTGCCGATTAATTTCTGAACGAGCACGCCGCCGCCTAATTGCTCATTTAGCATTTTAGGAAATTTATTGGAAATTAATAAAATTATGAAAAACAAAAATAGATATTGTACTCCTTGTAAAGCATTAACGACAGCCACGTTGCCTAAACTAATCGCCCAATTAATCATAATAAAAGCGGCGGCGGCTAAAAGTCTAATCGTTAAAAAATAAAATAAATTTTTTGGGGTTTTAGCGCCTTTTTGCTGATCAAAAATTACCCGCCGCCATTCTGGAATAAAAAGCATTAAAAGCACACCGATAAAAGACCCTAAGCGCGACCAGACAAAACTGCCGACAAACGGCTGATACATATAAATATACTTCATTAAAACATAGTAAGCGGCAAAAAAAACCGCGGCCGTTACCGAATTAACTAAAATACGACTGGTCGGCTGAGCGCCGGCCGGAGTGTTCCCAAAAATATCACCGACGATCTCTCTAAATCTATTAACTACTTTTTGATAAGAATAAACTTTAGTATGTTTTATTGAAATTAAGACGCCGCCGCAAATTAAAATAATAAAAGCTAAAAATTGCTGCTGGCTTAAAGCCGCGTCCAAAAAAACAAAAGACAAAATAAAACTAAAAATCGGAACTAAGGCGCCGACAATCGGCACAACGCGTGACGCTTCGCTTTGATGCAAAGCCTTATACCAAAAAACTAAAGTAATTAAAAATAAAAATCCGGCCAATAAATCCAAGGTTAACTCCTTAAAATTAGGCAACCACGGCCAGAAAAATAACAAGCAAATATTAAAAATACTCCAGATCCCAACATAAAAAGCGTAAGCTATGGAAGAATGAATTTTTTTGGATAATAAAAATTTATCGGCTACATAAACGCCGGCATTAATAAAATAAGCTCCGATAGTAATAAAAAGCCACATAAATGTTATATTAGTTTATGTTGTCATTCTATCATTTTTTAATAAAATTTAAAATGTGAATAAAAAAGGCCGAATAAAAATTTTGCTTTTGAGCGCATAGGAAATTGTCGCATTTTTCTTTTGAAAATGCCCAAATTTCGTCTAAACGAAAAAGCAAAATTTTTATTCGGCCTGTCCCGCCGAAATTTAAGTGAAGCAAATAAAACTAACTATTTATTTTTTACAAATCTAAAAGCACGGCCGCGATCCAAGGAAAAGCTACGGTCACGTCACTTTGAATTATCTGATAATAACTTTCGGTGGATAATTTATCCCAAGTTATTTTTTCCTTGCCGCCGGCGCCGGAATATGAACCATAAGACATGGGCGAAGAGCCTATTTCAATAAAACCGGCCCAATCTCTTATTTTAGATAATCGCAAATCATGTTTTAAAGATGGCACAACGCAAATCGGAAAATCTGCCGAAATACCACCGCCTAATTGCAAAAAGGCAATCGGGCTATTTTTAGATTCTTTCATATACCAGTCATACATCAAATGAAAATATTCTAAACCGGTTTTCATAACTTTAGCGTCAATATTAATATCGCCCTTTTTCTTATGCGGCCCATTATAAGTATAACTGGAAAAAATATTTCCCATAGTGGAATCTTCAAAACCAGGAATTACTATAGGAATATTTTTTTCATAAGCCGCGTACGCCCAGCAGTCGTTCGGATTAGATTGTTTATCCGCAGAAATTAATTTTTCTGAAAATAAACGGCGAAAATATTCATGCGGTAGATAACTTTGACCTTTATTCTCGGCTTCTTGCCACATTTTTAATAAATGCGGTTCCATAATGCGTACGCTTTCATCTTCCGGTAAAAAAGTATCAGTAATACGGCGAAGCCCCGCATCGCGAAGCTCAGCTTCCTGCTCCGGTGTTAATTCGGTATAGCGGGGAATATTTGCATAATGAGAATGGGCCACATAGCGGTAGTAAGACTCTTCGTGATTCGCGCCGGTCGCCGAAATCAAATGAACTTTATTTTTTCTGATTAACTCGGCGAGCATAACTCCAACCTGGAAAGAGCTTAAAGCTCCGGCTAAAGTAATTACCAGCTTCCCGCCGTTGGCTAAATGATTTTTAAGCCATAAAGCCGCCTGCATAGTCGAACCGCCGTTGCAATGATTTAAGGTTTTTTCTGCAAAGACGGAAACCGGCGTACGGCTTTTTTTAACATCAACGCTTAAAGCTTTACCTGACGATTTATTAATTTCAGGTATAATTAACTTTCTAAGACCGGGGGAAAGTTTGCTAAATTTATTTTTTACCATATATTTAATTTGATAATTAAATTAGTTTATTTTTTTATATTAAATAGATTAAGTCGCGGCAATCTATGCCGGCTACTTTCCTTTTAGAAAATGTTTTCTGCGTTATGGACATATAGACTATCTTCATGGCTTTAATTTAAAATTGTCGACAAATTATTTATATGCAACCATTCCGATATAAGGACAATTTTCTTCATACCCTGCCCAAAATTCTTTACCTTGTTCTTTGATACCTTCCGAATTAATCTTTAAACTTTTCCATTCAACATCCTTAAAGCCGGCGTTTATAGCGGCTTGCCTATGCTCTTCTTCACTAAACTGCGAACCATTAATACTAAACTTCAATTTTTTTTCGTTATCGAAAAAATCAAGCGTATATTTATTGCCTTTTCCGATTTTATTAAACCGCCGATTATATACTATATCTTCACGGTTATATTTTGGATTAATCGTTAAAATAATAAATTTTCCTCCTGGTTTTAATGATTCGCCAGCATACTTAAATATCTGTTCAAACTGCTCTTTATCTTCCATTAATGATAAAACTAAAATCGCCGTCACACCATCAAATTTGTAATTAGGATCAATCGCTGGACGATCGGAAACAATATATTTTATACCTAAAGGTTCTTTACTCTCCGTTTGTTGTGCTTCCTGGACTTCCTTCTCTGACGGATCATAGCCCACGACGTCTGCACCTTCCCGCGCCATCATCCGAGTGAAGGTGCCATTGGCACAGCCAATATCCATTATTCTTTTTCCTTTTAATTCGCCGCCGAACTGTTCAAGAACCATGCGCATAGATTCTGGATACTGAACCCATTTTTTAGATGGGTCAGACTCAGTCAATTCCTTATATTTATCACTATGATTATCATAGTTATTATTTGGAATAATTTCATTGTCTAATAAATTTTCTACCATATATTTCTCTTAAAAACTATTTTTAGTCTAACAATTTCATAAAACTTATCCATAAAATTTATAACTCAATAATTTATAAATTAACTTGGCCGCTAAAAAATCCGATGACTTTTCATTTTTATTCGGACATAATTCTACTATGTCAAAACCAACCACTTCTTTTTTATCTATCACTTTCTTTAAAAACTCTAAAACCTGATACCAGCCCAACCCGCCCGGTTCTGGCGTTCCGGTAGACGGTAAAATCGACGGGTCAAAAACATCCAAATCAATCGTAATATAAACTTGATTAGTTAATTTAGAAATCGCTTTATCCATCCAAGCGGTTTTATTATTTACCCCGTTAATCCCCAATCCAGAGATTGGGTTTTTTTGATTAACAGGGTAAATATCTTCCGCAAAAAATACTCGCGCCTTATCAATAAACGGCTTTTCTGTTATATCCATACTTCTAATACCGACTTGCACAATCGGACATAATTTACTCACGCGAGCCATGGTGCTGGCGTGATTATATTTCGAACCATGATATTCCGGCCGTAAATCCGCATGCGCGTCTAATTGTAAAACCGATAAATTTTTAAACTTTCCCGCGTAAGCTTCTACTACGCCGGCGGTCACCGAATGCTCACCGCCCAAAGTTACGACGAATTTATTTTGCTTTAGAAATTCGCCTACCGCCAATTTAACTTTTTTTACCATTTTTTCCGGCGCGCCTTTTTCTAATACCGGCTTAGCCGTAAAAATATTTTTTTTATAAACTTCCGAGTCGGTTTCTATATCATATAATTCCATATTGGCCGAAGCTTCTAAAATCGCTTCCGGACCCTTATCCGCGCCCTTGCCCCAGGTCGAAGTACCGTCGTAAGGTACGGGTAAAATCACGACTCTAGCATTTTCTAGTTTTGAATACTTTTTCAGCAAATCGCCGAAATTAGTTTTATATTGCATATAATTATTTTATACTCTAATCAGATTAATTTTTATAATTTTAATCTATCACAACCTTATTAATTATGCAAAAACATTAAGTCGAATAAAAAAGCTCTGTCCTAAAAAAGACAGAGCGTATTAAATTCTTGAAACAACTAAATAGATGAAAAGCGCAGCCGAAGGATATTCGACCAACACCCCCCACCAAAAATAGGGATGACGCCAATTAATCGAAAAGAAAACTGTTTTTAGCCATTCGTCGCGTTCTTGCTTTCTAACGATTTGTAATATTTGTTTTGGCGTCCATTTAATGAGCAGCTTATTTTCATCAAGCAACTTATAAGAGGTTAAACTAAAAGGATAAAATAGCTGCACACCCCAGCCAGCTCCAAAAAGATCGCAAAGCGGATGAGTTAACGTTGCCGCTAAAACTAATACCGCCCAATGCCAGGCTTCCATAAGCGCCGATTTATGACCGATGTCGAGTAGAAGCGATAAGTACACTACGATTGCTACAGTAAAAAAAGCGACGGGCGGCAATAACAGCGAATGGGATAAATTATCTCGATGAAGATAATTAAATTTCTCCTCATTTTGCCCATCTTTTGGCTCATAGATAGCAAAACTTATAAAATCAGCAATCACACCAAAAAAACCGCCAAAAAATACAAACATCGGATCAAACTCCGGGGTTAAAGGGTTTTTTAACCAGCCAAACAGCTGGCCAAAAAATAAAAATACGAGACTCCCGGCCAGCCAATGGATGAACATTTAAAATCACCTCCTTTTTTAATTTATAATGAACACTCCTTAGAAATTTTTAATCTACCTTAACCTTATTATTTTTGCAAATCTCGGCGTAAACTTTAGCGCTCGGCCGCGCCGTTCGCTTAAAAGTTTTACAATCAACCGTATATAAGCCAAATTTTTGTGTCCAGCCGTGCGCCCACTCAAAATTATCTATAAGCGACCAATGAGAATAACCTCTAACGTCAGCGCCTTCGGCAATCGCTAAGTGAACATTTTTTAAACATTCTTCTATAAACCAGGGGCGATATTTATCTCGGCCGTCAGAAACGCCATGCTCGGTTACGTAAATCGGCTTATTATATTTTTTTAAATCGCGCAAAACAAAATAAATGCTTTTCGGATATAACTCCCAGCCGAAATCCGATACTATTTTATTTTCATTTTTATTAAAACCGTAATTAATGCGGTCGCGGCGATAATGGTTTAAGCCGATAAAATCCTGACAGTCTTTTATTTTATTTAAAAAATAATCATTCCATAACCAATCGGCCAATTTTTTTAAAATAATATTTATTAATCTATTTTTATAAGCCTCAAAATAAATATTATGCTTAGATACACCTACTTTAGCTT
>JBAXOH010000014.1:0-11806 GCA_037133335.1 bacterium | reverse complement strand
ACTTCCCTCTTGACCTGTTTATTTTTAGACCGGCCAAGGGTGAGGTAAAAAGGTTCGATTGGCGAACCTTAACAATTAAATAAACAAAAAATAAAATAAAAACATAAAGGAAAGGGTGAAAAAAATGATTATCACAATTTTAGTACTAGCTGTAGTTGGTGGTTTGGTCGCACTTTATTTATTAATGTGTTTAACCATTGTGGATCCAAATGAATTTGGCGTTAAGGTTGTTTTAGGTAAACCTGGCGATGAATTACAATCTGGTTGGTATTTCGCTTGGTGGCCGTTCGTTAAAGTTATAAAAATTACAAAAAAGATGATGATGTTTAAGTTTGTTGTTGAGACGGCTGTAACTGGAAGAGGAAAAATAGACGGCTATGACAAAATTGTTGAACCAGTTGAAGTTGATATTGAGTGTACCGTGTATGCTCAATTCGACGAAAATGAAGCAGATCATATTATTCAATATGCACCTGGTTATGATGCAACAGCTTTGGGACCATTTTTAGTGCCATATGCCATGGACACAGTTAGAGCATTGGCTGGCAGGTTGCCCTGGCGGCTAATCAACAGAGAACGTTATAAAAGCGCAACATGGGTTCAAGCACGATTAATTGGTGGCAAATACCAAGGGATTAATGATGATGATCGGACTAAAGATATTAAATTTAAAGATGTTACAGCAATGGAGGAAATTACAGCTAACGAACTAGAAAATGGCAAAAGCCCCTTTGTAACGCTACACCTGAAAAATGTATCATTCGTCATTGAAGATCTGAAATTTAAGGAAGCAGTAAGCACCAGTATTGTAGCACCAGAAAAGGCTCGGCTAGACGCTCAAGCTACAGTTATAGCAGCTGAAGCCTCAAAAACCAAAAAAATCAAAGAAGGTGAAGGCGATGCTACTGCAAGGGGAAAAATGTTAGACGCAATTAAACAAAGTCCCGAGTTAGAAGCACTTTCTGCCTTAAAAGAAATCGGTAAAGGATCAAGTAATTTCATCTTTTCTCTACCAAAGTTTTTAGAAGAAACTTTGGCAAAAATTGGCACAGGAGGTAAATCATGAGTAACCCATTAATATATATCCATAATATGCTAAAAGGTCATGGTAACGGAAGTACAGACCCCGCTCAAAAAATTGATTGGAAGAAAAATCTGCTAAACAATTGGCCGTGGATAGTATTAGCGATAATATCTATTTTTACCTCAACATTATTGCTTAACTTTCTTTTGGATGGCAATGTTATCAAGTCTGGAATTTATTGGATAGCAATGATATCAATTGTAGCTATAATTGTTATAGCATTATATCAAGATAAAAAAAATACAAAAGTCTTGATTAATGTCTATAAAACCCAGCTGATTGTCATATTACTTTTGTTGCCGTTGATAACCGGCATATTTGGCTACAATTGGAAACATTATGTCTCTAGTAAAAATGAGAGGATGCAAAAAAATGAATTTGTCAAAATAGAAAGAGACAGGCGGCAAGGCATGGAGGCGGAAATAATTAAGGACTTTAAAGTTGACAACAGAGAATTCAAAAGAGGCGAAATATTGCCCCTGGTTCTAGCCAACAATTCAGTCCAGGAAGAACAGCGAGGACCCTATAAATTTATCGAGGTATACACCAGTGAAAAGGAAACAGCCTGGATAAGTTTGGAGAACGCAGTTCTTATGCCAAAAACACTGCATTATGAAGGGTATGATAAAAGGGAAAGTCTCGACGGTAAAACTTGGACAATTATCTTTAACACCGATCAACTAGTTAAGGTAGTTGACAATTTTCCAATCGGACAAAAATTCATTGTGACTGGCTCAGCTGCAGGTGAGCTTAAAGTTCCATATGTTAGTGATTCTACTAAATTTATGGATGAAATGCTAGGAGTAATCCTAACGAATCAAAAAGCTAACAGTCTTTGTTATAAGTATAAAGTAGGAGGAAAAATAACAATAAAACTCTTATAAAAGGAGAAAAATAATTAAAACGGGAGAGAAATATACTTTCTCGTTTTTTCTTTGACTAAAAAATAAAAAAAATGTATCATTAATATATAAATATCGAACAATACATAATATGAAAATCATATTTAAATTTTTCTTATTAATAATATTCTCCTTCTTTTTAGGAAATGTTGTATTCGCTGGTTGTGATTGTCCATCTGGATCTAGCGCCGCATATAATACCAAGGCTGATTGTCCTGATGTTTGTACATGGACAGACACTACCTCTGGCACCACCGTCACCCTCCCTAACCCTCTTGGAATAAAAACCGGTACCAGTATTCCCACCCTCCTCGGTAATGTCATTCAAGCCGTTCTCGGCGTGGTCGGCTCTTTAGCTTTGGTTATGTTTATTTACGGCGGTATCACCTGGATGCTTTCATCCGGTAATCAAGAGCAGGTAACTAAAGGAAAAAATATTTTAATCTGGGCAACCATAGGTATTGTTATTATTTTTACCTCATACGCTTTGGTAAAATTTGTCTTAACGGCGATAACCGCTGCGTAAATAATATTATTTTAAATTTACAACATAAAACACGGCACCTACTCATAGCTCACAACCCGTAACCCGTAACTCAAAATTAAAAAGAACTTCCAGTTGGAAGTTCTTTTATTTTAATAAATTTTACGCTTACTATTTAAAAATCACCCCGGGGTTTGGGGTGACGAACTAAGCGCCATTGCTTACAGCACGAAGCTAAATCAATGTTATAGCGCATTGAGGCACCCCAAAACTTTTTGGTCACTTTTTAATTATAAAAAGTGACCCCATAGCGGGAGCGTCACGGATGAAGTAATATATAAAAAGGTATAATAAAATGTACGAATATTTTACCAATAAACCAGAGGTTGCTTCGTCGTTGCTACTCCTCGCAATGGCAATCAACTAACTAATAACGCCGCTCCGATCGCCCCGGCGTTAGCGCCTAACTTACCTTTTACTATTTTAATAACTTTAGCTCTCGGTGATTTAATATATTGGCGCATAATCTTTTTTGTGCGCGATAAAAATAAATCGCTTGACTCAATTACTCCCCCGCCGACGATAATTAATTCCGGATCAATAATATTTACCATATTAGCCAAACTAATACCTAAATAATGACCGAATTCTTCATAAGATTTTTCCGCTAAAATATCGCCGCGATAAGCTTCTTCGGCTAAAACGGCTGGGCTATTTTGCGTAAGTTTATGATAAGCTTCCTCAAGGGCCATCCCTTCTTTAAAATCAACCGTTAGCCAGCCAATTTCGGTAGCCCCGCCATGAGCGCCCCGATAAATCTCATTATTATACCAGAAAGCACCTCCAATACCGGTGCCGACTGTTATGCCAAAAACATTTTTATGTTTTTTCCCGGCGCCAAACTTCATTTCCGCTCTTAAAAAACAATGCGCGTCATTATCAACCTTAATTTGCTCTATATTAAGTTTAGATACTAAATTATCCGGCAACTTTAACCCGTTTAACAGCGGTAAATTCGGCGCTTCTACAATTTTATTTTCTTCATAATCCAACATGCCGGCTATGCCTATACCAATACCTTTAACCATGCCGTCGCCAGCCTTAGCTTTATCTTGTAAGGGCTCAACTAAAGCCTTGAGCATGATCATAAAATGCTCTAAATTGTCTTTAGGCGTAGCTAAAACATAATCGGCAATAACTTTCTCGCCGTCAAATAAAACCGCGCTCATCTTAGTGCCGCCGATGTCAACGCCGATTAAATATTGTTTATCAAATTTAGTCATATTTTATTTTAATCGATGGGGCTGAATTTGTTAAATTTTTGAACGAGGACTGTCTGAGACCGAGTACTCTCGGTCGAGTTCCGCAGGAAAAAATTTAATAAATTCAGCCCCATCTCTCATGCGATTTATAATTTAAACAGATTATTTATTAAATAAAGTCTTGGCATAATTAAAAAACTCCGGCCGCCCTTCTTTTAATTCCCAATACCAAAATTCCACTCCCCAAAGATAAAATTCACTAAAGCCGGTCTGACGCCCGAACTCAATCATTTCTTTAAATTTTTCTAAATCCATGGTGCGATCACGGTCAACTTGCGACAATTCTTGATAAGCCTTAGGACCCCATGGTTCGGCCTGCATTTCTATAACTACCCAACTCTTTGGTTTAGCTAGCAAGCCGGCCATATTTTTTTTAAATTTAAAAAATGCCGGCGTGATTGGATAATGAATATAGCTTTTTAAAAATTTGGAATAAGTATTTAAATACATGGTAGCGCCGAAAATATCGGCGCGCTTAGCCGCGCCCACCCAAAACGATAACTCTCCGGAATCGGTAACAACAATCGGCCGCGAATCAAGGCTTCTAGTTAAGGCAATTTCTTGGTCTAAAAATTTAGCATCAAATTTAGGACAATCGCCAAAATGCGATAAAAATGGCTCGTTTTCTATTTGCCAGGCAACAATATTTTTATTATCTTTATAGCGCTCAATCACTTTTTTTAAATAAATCAGCGTGCTATTTTCTATTTGCGCTTTTAGCCTGCCTTTAGTCCACTCGGGGAAATGGCATTCGGGCCAGCGCGGTAAACGCGCGCCAACCGCTAAAATTATTTCCGCCGGCCGTTCGCCGGCTCTATTTATTTGCCAATCAAGATCCTCCCACGAATAAATACCCTCTTGATTTTCAATTTCATTCCAATAAGACGGCAATCTTATTTTTTTTACACCTAAATCGTCAAAAATGGACAAATAAACTTTTTTCCAATCAAGCCCTAGATTATCGGCTTGTTTTTTAGAAAAAGTTAAACCATATTCCAAATCTGTTTGCTCATAAACATGCCCTTGGCTAAAAATAAAAATAAAAAATAAAACTAAAACTAAAACAACGAAAAATATTTTAACAAACTTAAAGGTTTTAAACATAAAGTATTTTTACTAATACCATGTCACCGGCATTACTCCGGTAAGAGCATATTGAAGTTGATAAAAAACAAAAGTAGCGACCGAGTAGGCTGCTAAAATTATTATCAAGCCGATTACGCCGTTGGTTAGCTGACTTTTAGCTGTGGTTATTTTTTCTTCTTCGCCGCCGGCCGTCATCCATTTAAACCCGGCATATATAATAATAACTAGGGCAATTATGCCCAATAAACCCAAAACAACTCTTATTATTCTGGCAACTATTATTCTAATATCTGTCGGCGTGTTCGTTGAACCATAAGCAGTCTTACCGACTTCGTTAAGTCCGCCAGTGTTAGCCGTGTCCCACCAAGTAGCGGCCTTAGCTTGATTAAACTCCGTAAAATCAACCGTTGCCGGAACTAATGTTAGGCACATAGATAATAATATTATACTTAAGCTATACCTAATAATTTTTTTAGTCATAAACATATTATTTTGCTATAATTTAATTAGATTAAACTTATTAATATTATATCTAAAATTAGTAAAACAAGCAAAATTATGACCTTATCCGCCCAAGTCGCCTACAATACTATAGTCCAAATAATCGGCAAGGCCATCGCTACCGTTTTAGGGCTAGCGGCTGTTGCTATTATGGCCAGATATTTACGTGAAGTCGGCTTCGGCCAATATACTACCATTATTACCTTTTTATCGTTTTTCGGCATTATCGCGGATTTCGGTTTAACTTTGGTAACTTCGCAAATGATCAGCCGTCCGGGAAATAATCAAACCGTCTTGTTAAATAACCTTTTTAGCTTGCGTTTAATTTCTGCTGTAATTTTTCTTGGTTTGGCGCCACTGATAGTTTTATTTTTTCCTTATGAGCCGATTATTAAATTAGGCATTGCCATAACCAGCTTATCTTTTTTCTTCGTGGCTTTAAATCAGATTTTAGTAGGCTTTTTCCAAAAAAATTTAACTATGACCGTGGTAGCAACGGCCGAAGTGGTTAGCCGGATAATTTTGCTTAGCGGTATAATTATCACGGCTTATTTAAACTTAGGCTTATTAAGTATTATGATAGCAACGGTTATTTCTAGCCTTATTAGCTTTATTATTCATTATTGGTTTTCTCGCCGTTTTATTAAAATCGGCTGGCAAATTGATTTAACCGTCTGGCGCGAAATTATTAAAAAATCATGGCCGCTCGGACTAACCATCTTTTTTAATTTAATTTATTTAAGAGCCGACATTTTTATTTTATCCTTATTGAAAGGCCAGGCCGAAGTCGGTGTTTATGGCGCTACTTATAAAGTAATAGACGTTTTAACCACCCTGCCTTTTATGTTTGCCGGTTTGATTCTGCCCATATTAACTTTAGAATGGGCTAATAAAAATTTTTTTAAATTCAATCAGGCCTTACAAAAATCCTTTGACTCCATGATTATATTGGCCATTCCCCTAATTATCGGCGCCCAGCTTACCGCCGAACCATTAATGCTTTTAATAGCCGGAGAAAACTTCGTTCAATCTGGTTATATCTTAAAAATATTAATTTTAGCTATCGGCTTTATTTTTATCGGCTGTCTGTTCGCTCATGCGGTTATTGCGATTGATAAGCAAAAAAATATTATTGGCGCGTATGTCTTTACCGCCCTAACTTCACTCGCCGGCTATTTAATTTTTATCCCCCGTTTTTCTTATTATGGCGCCGCCTGGGTAACGGTTTATAGCGAACTTGCCATTATGTTATTTTCTCTCTATATTGTAATTAAATATAGCCAATTTAAGCCAAATTTAATCATTCTATTTAAATCTCTATCCGCCTCGCTAATAATGGCCTTAAGTATTTATTTGTTAATCGGCAAACTCAACCTTATTTTAATAATTTTACTCGCCGCCACAACCTATTTACTATGTCTATATTTATTTAAAGGCTTAAATAAAGAAGATTTTAAAAATTTAATTATATGACCCGTAAAATTCTCGTTATTAATTCATCGGCTGAAAATAATTTATTACTGACTCGCGCTTTTAAAGAACTGGGGCAAAAAGCTTTCTCGTTTACTATTTTATTTTCAAAAAACATCTGGTTTGGCCAATTTAAATTTTTATTTTTATTAATTAACTTTAGGCTTAAGCGAAAAGTTGATTTAGTCGTCTGTATTAATTTTAATGAAAAAATTATTATAACCCCGCTAGCCCGCCTCTTAGGCTTAAAAGTTGTTTGGCTTGAAGGTCCGGAATTAAACTACCAGCTATTTAACAAATTTTTGTTAGCGCTATATAAATTAAATTATAAACTTGCAAAAACCGTGGTTTTTAATAATTATTCTAAATTAAAATTAAAAAATATTGGCTGTGATGAAAATAAAATAAGCCTCATAGCTCCGGGCACTAAATTTATAGCCTACCAAGAAAATATTTTTAATAAATTAGCTAACGCCGGACGGGAAAATTTTCACCGTAAATATTTTACGGTCGGCGTTATAACCGCTTTAAACCAAAAACAAAAAATCGAAGAAATTTTCCAAGCCATAAAAATTAGCCTGCCGGTAATACCTAATATTCAGCTAATTATAATCGGCGAAGGGGAAGAAAGAAAAAATCTTAATTGGCTCGCTAAAAAAATGGAAATTGATAATTTAATTTGGCTGGTCGGCGAACAGGAGCAATTAAAAAAATGGCTTGATAGCTTTGATATTTTTCTAGCCCTTGGAAAAAACTTATCACTTAATGATTATGGTAATATTTTAGAAGCCATGGCTACCGGCTTACCGGTTTTAGCGCCGAGAAATATCGGTCTTGAAGACTTAATTATAGAAAATAACACCGGTTCATTAATTGAATCCGATAATAGTGAAATGCTGGCGCGGCAAATCATTAAATTACATCAAGATAAACGCTTGCGCCTATTTTTAGGTAAAAACGGCCGAGAACGAGTTAATCGATCGTTTACTCTTGAAATAATGGTTGAACAATTAGCCAATCTACTAAAAAATTAACTATTTATATGATAATAAAAATAACCGAAAAAAATTCCGGTAATCGTTTGGATAAATTTTTAACCGACGCTGATTTTTTAAAACTCTCGCGAAATCAAATCCAAAAATTAATTAAGCAGGGTTTAATTAATATAAACGGCTTAACTGTTTCGTCACACTACACTCTTAAGCCGGGCGACCTAATTAATACCGCTAAAAATCTTTACTCTGACAAAAAAGCCATTGATAAAAAAAATTTTGTAAGCGCGCCTGAACATAAAATAAAAATTATTCATGAAACCGATGAGTTTTTAGTAATAAACAAGCCTGCCGGGTTGGCGGTTCATGGTTTATCTAATTATACTTTAGCCGATTGGTTAATAAAAAAATATCCGAAGATAAAAAAGGTTGGCGATGACCCGGAACGACCGGGTATAGTCCATCGTCTCGATAAAGATGTTAGCGGACTTATGGTAATAGCAAAAACTCAAGCGGCTTTTAACAACCTAAAAGAACAATTTAAAAATAGAACTATAAAAAAAGAATACACTGCTTTAGTTTATGGAAAAATTATGAAAGAAAACGCCATTATTAACTTCCCGATTAAACGCGCTCGCGAAGGCTATAAAATGGCGGCTCTACCGGCTACGACTAAGGGCGAGCCGACCGAAACCGGGCGACTGGCGGAAACTGAATTTAAAATTTTGCAAAGATTAATAAATTACACTTTACTAAAAATAAAAATTAAAACCGGCCGCACTCATCAAATTAGAGTGCATCTAGCCGCCTATGATCACCCGATTGTGGGCGACGATACTTATAGCACGGCGAAAACCAGAATACAAAATAAAAAATTAGGCTTAAATCGAATTTTCTTAATCGCCGACCATTTAGCTTTTATTGACTTAAAAAATAAACAACAAAATTATAAAATAGACCTAACCGACGAATTAAAAAATATTCTAAAAAAAGTTAAATAAAATTATGATAATATCTTTCAACGGCGATCATGGGTCCGGGAAAAGCACTATCGCTAAAAAAGTTGCGGAAACTCTTAACTATCCAAGATTTTATATGGGACAAATGTTTCGCGATATGGCTAAAAAGCGAAGTATGACTGTGGAAGAATTTGATAAAGTATGCAAAACAGATCCGTCTATGGATAAAAAGGTGGATGATTCTGTAATTAAATTAGCCAGAGAAAATGATAGTTTTGTAATTGAAAGCCGGACGGCTTGGCATTTCATTCCCCAATCTATAAAAATATATCTAAAAGTAGACGACAAAGAGGCGGCTAAAAGAATCTTCAAGGAATCGAATAACGAAAATAGAAAAAACGAAAGCAATAATTTTGATTCCGAAGATAATATCTTGACAAGCCTTAAAAATAGAAAAATAAACGATGATGAGCGATATATGAAGCTCTATGGTTTAGATATAAGAAAAGAAAGCAACTATGACTATATATTAGATACTACCAGCCTGTCAATAGAAAATGTTTTTGATAAAGTAATTAAATTTATTGATTCAAAAAGGAGTTGACAAAACCAGTTAATTATTATAATATAATTAAACCATTAAATATTAAATATATTTAAAATAGAACCATTAATGTTCTATTTTTAATACCAAAAATATGGCGAAAGCAAAAGAAGCAGTCATGAAAAAAATAAATCCCGAAGACTTAAAGCCCGGCATGACCGTAAGAGTCTACCAAAAAATTAAAGAGCTTAACTCCAAGGGAGAAGAAAAAGAAAGAGTGCAGTATTACGAAGGTATAATTATAGCCAAAAAGCATGGTAAAGAAGCCGGTGGAACTATTACGGTTAGAAAAATATCCGACGGTGTTGGTGTGGAAAAAATCTTTCCGCTAAACTTACCGACTATCACTAAAATTGAAATCAAAAAACAAAGCAAAGTAAGACGCGCTAAATTATATTTTTTACGCGATTATAATAAGAAAATGAAAGAGGTAAAAATTGCCTAACAATAATAGCTGAAAAAAGCTCCTGTTATAATAAAACATGCCGAGGTGGCGGAACTGGTATACGCGCCAGCTTGAGGTGCTGGTGGGGGCAACCCCTTGCAGGTTCAAGTCCTGTCTTCGGCACACGCTAGGCGCGGACAGTTAGCTCAATGGTAGAGCACTGCGTTTACATCGCAGGGGTTACAGGTTCAAGTCCTGTACTGTCCACCATATGAAATTCTTCTCTACCTCTGAAAAACAAACTCTTAACTTCGCTAAAAAAATTTCTAAAAACTTAACCGGTGGCGCAACGCTCGGTCTAATAGGAAATTTGGGCGCCGGTAAAACTATTTTTACTAAAGGCCTGGCCCTGGGCTTAGGAATTAAAAAAAACATTACCAGCCCGACTTTTGTCTTAATGAAAGTTTACCCTGTTAAATCGCACCGCGCGAAAATTTTACCAAAGGCAAAATTTTTAGTTCATATTGACGCTTATAGGATTAATTCGGCTAAAGATTTAATCGCTATCGGCGCTGACGAATATTTTAAACGATTAGATGCCATAACTGTTATAGAATGGGCTGATAAAATAAAAAAAATCTTGCCTAGGAAAACAAAATTTGTTAAAATTAGTATAAATAAAACCTCAAGAATTATTAATTATTAAAAATAATTTTATGAACCCAAACAGTGTTATTAAAAATATGGAATCAGCTCCGCAGGAAAGACAATATATGAAAAGCGAAGAAGGCGTTTTTGCTAAAGAAGTTGAAAAGGCCAAAAAAAATCTAAAAAATTCATTAGAAATAAAGCATTATATAGAAACGGCCAGATCGTTATTATTAGAGCATTCAGCCCAAGAATTATTTGAAATAGGAGAAAATAGCAGAGAAGAACTCGATATTCTTTGTGGCGACGGCAATGATTCTTCAGTAATTGTGGCTATCTGCTTTTATTTAGAAGATAATATTATACGAAGTCAAAACAATTAAAATAATTTGTAAAAAATTATTATACAAAGAAGCCATTTAATTGGCTTCTTTTTTATTTAAAATAACCAATAAAAAAAGCACTCCGGCAACGATTAAAAAATCGGCTAAATTAAATACCGTAAAATACTTTAAATCAAAATAATCAACAACAAAGCCATATTTTAATCTATCATATAAATTGCTGCTGGCGCCTAAAATAACCATAAGTAAGCCTACCTCTAAAGCGATTTCTTTTTTACGCCAAGCCTGCGCTAAATAAAAAATTAACAATAAAATGATTAGTAAAATCATTGCGCTAAGCCATGAACCGCTTAAAGGCAAAGAAAAAGCAATGTTATAATTATTTTTAAAATTAAACTTTAAAATCTCACCCAATAAATTAAATTCGCTTGCCTGATTATTAAAAATAAAAACTTTAAAAAATCTGTCCAGGCCGATAAAAAAAATGACAGCTAGATTAACTGCTATCATTTTTTTTATATTTGAAGACATAATTTTACGCCATTTTTTGCAGTTTGGTTTTGCATGAAATGCAAGTATTAGCTACCGGTCTAGCCATAAGCCGCTTTTCACCGATTTCTTGCTTACAATATTTGCAAATACCATAATCACCCTTAACGATACGCGCTAGGGCATTATCAATATCACGCAAAGCGCTCTCTAAAACTTTTTCCGTGGCTAAATTAGTAGTATATTCATCAATTTCTTGAACGCTCTCGTCGCTCTTATCTCCATAATCTGGAAATTTAGCTGCATGCTCATCTTTAGAGTGCTCATCTTTTTTGGTAAAGCTTTTTAGGTCTTCGCTCAGCTGTTTTTTACTGTCCAACAAACCTTTTTTAATTTTTTCTATAACTTTTTTATTCATACTGTTATTATTATTGTAAAGCCAGACTCAATAATCCGCCTTAAACTAAAATTTATTTCTGACGTCAGAAATAAATCATCACTTACAATATACGCTATAAAGGGCTTTTTGGCAATAG
>JBAXOH010000013.1:0-11863 GCA_037133335.1 bacterium | reverse complement strand
AAAGAGACCATAGAAAAATAGGCAAAGAATTGGATTTATTTTCGTTCCATGAAGTTGCGCCAGGTATGCCGTTTTTTCATTCTAAAGGAGCGATAATTTATGATGAATTAAAAAAGTTTTGGGTTGAAGCGCAAGCGGCCTTTAATTATCAATATGTTATTTGCCCAACCATGCTCGATGTATCAATTTGGAAACAATCAGGGCACTTTGATCATTATAAAGATGATATGTATTTTTTACAGTCGGAAAAGGGCGAGAAGCAATACGCTTTAAGGCCTATGGATTGTCCAGGAGCGATTTTAATTTATAATAGTTCATTAAAATCTTATCGCGATTTGCCTTTGCGTTACGCTGAACCGGGTTTGATTACGCGTAAAGAAAAATCTGGGCAATTAAATGGATTATTAAGAGTCCAACAATTTGTGCAAGACGATGCTCATATTTTTATTGCCGTAGATCAAATTGAAAAAGAAGTAAAAAATGTTATCCGTTTAGTTAATAAAATTTATGAACCATTCGGCATGAAATATAAAGCTTATTTATCAACCAGGCCCGATGATTTTATGGGCGATATTAATGATTGGGAAAAAGCGGAAAAGGCTTTAGAGAAAATTTTAGACGAAGTATATGGCAAAGGTAATTATGGCTTAAAAGAAAAAGACGGCGCTTTTTATGGGCCGAAAATTGATTATCAATTAGAGGACGCAATCGGTCGCACTTGGCAATGTGCTACTATTCAGCTTGATTTTCAGATGCCGCTGAAATTTAATTGTAAATTTATTAATAGTAAAGGCGAAGACGAAGTCCCAGTGTTAATTCATCGCACAGTTATGGGGTCTTTTGAAAGATTTATGGGGATTTTAATCGAGCATTACGCCGGTGCGTTTCCGGTTTGGCTCTCGCCGGTGCAGGTTAAAATAGTTTCCGTAGGGTCGACTCATGTGGAGTTTTGTAAAAAGTTAGCAGTTGAATTAGCGTTAGAAAATATTAGAGTTGAAGTCGACGAAACCGATGAAACCGTTGGTAATAAAATTAGAAAAGCTGTAGTAGAAAAAGTTCCTTATATGTTAGTAATCGGCGATCGTGAAATGACGTCTAACAGATTAGCGGTTAGAGATAGGGGAGAAAAGACGACTAGAGAAATTAGTAAAGAGAAGTTTATAGAAGAAGTAAAAGATAAAATTAGACAAAGAAAATAAAATACAAAAAACGCTTCGTAAAATACGAGGCGTTTTTTGTATGTCTAAAATTTTAGAAGTCTAAATTTTCTACTCGTTTAGCATGCGTTTGGATAAAGTGTTTGCGCGGGGCCACGTCTACGCCCATAAGCATCTCAAAGGTTTCATTAGCTAAGGCCGCGTCATCAACGTTAACCTGCTTCATAATGCGAGTTTCCGGGTTCATGGTAGTTTCCCAAAGCTGTTCCGGATTCATTTCGCCTAAACCTTTATAGCGTTGAATATTAATTCTAACGGCAGCTTTAGCTTTATTTACTACAACTTCTTCTTCAGTTTGGTTTTCTTCGGCCAATTCTTCTTCGCTGGCTTCGGTTTCAACGACTTCCGCTTTACCGCCGCCAAACTCTTTAACAATTCTATCTTTTTCATCATCCGAATAGGCATACTTAGCGGTTGTGCCTTTTTTTATTTGATATAAAGGCGGTTGAGCAATATATAAATTACCGTTAGTTACCAGCGGGGTAAAATGGCGATAAAAAAGTGTAAGTAATAGAGTTCTGATATGCGCTCCGTCAACATCAGCATCCGTCATAATAACGATGCGATGATAGCGTAGTTTTCCCAGATCAAATTGATCATCAATATTCGCGCCTAAAGCGATCACTAGGTTTTTTATTTCATTATTGGCTAGCATTTTATCTAATCGCGCTCGTTCAACATTTAAAATTTTTCCGCGCAAGGGGAGAATAGCTTGAAATTTTCGATCACGACCTTGTTTAGCTGAACCGCCGGCCGAGTCGCCCTCAACGATATAAAGTTCGCTTTCTTCCGGTTTGCGACTTGAGCAATCTGCCAATTTGCCCGGTAGTGTCATGCCTTCAAGCGCGCCCTTTCTTAAGATTGAAGCTCTAGCCGTGCGAGCCGCGATTCTGGCCTGTGCCGATAAAAAACATTTAGCGACAATAGCTTCGGCTTCACGAGGGTTTTCTTGCAAAAATGTAGCGAACGAATCGCCGAAAATTTGCTCGACATAAGTTTTGATTTCCGCATTGCCTAGTTTTCCCTTGGTTTGTCCTTCAAATTGAGGATTGGTTAATTTTACGCTAATAATAACGGTTAAACCTTCGCGCACATCTTCACCAGTTAGGTTTTCCTCTTTTTCTTTAATTAAATTTTGCGCTCGAGCATAGCTATTTAGAGTTCTGGTTAAAGCGGTGCGAAAACCGACTACATGCGTTCCGCCTTCGGGGTTGATGATGTTATTGGCGAAAGCTAGGGCGGTTTCATTAAAACCGTCATTATATTGCAAAGCTACCTCAACTCGCGAATCATTTATTTCTTTGTCAACATAAAAGATAGTTTCGTTTTTTACTTGGTTGTTGCGGTTTAATGATTTTACATAAGCTTTGATACCGCCTTCAAAATAAAATTTATAATTTTTGGCGCGATGATTTTTTCTTTTGTCGGTTATTTCAATCGTTACGCCTTTGGTTAAATAAGTTTGCTGCCTAAGACGATCCAAAATCGTGCCCCAGCTAAATTCTAGGGTTTCAAAAATTTGCGAATCCGGTTTAAAAGTAATTATGGTGCAGGTCTTTTTTGAGTTGCCGATCGGTTTAACTTTTTTTAAGGGTTTGCCTCGTTCATATTCCTGCATCCAGATTTTTCCTTCGCGGTGCACCTCGGCTTTTAAATATTCGCTTAAAGCGTTAACTACGGAAACGCCCACGCCGTGCAACCCACCAGAAACTTTATAACCGCCTCCGCCGAATTTTCCGCCGGCATGCAGTTTTGTTAAAACAGTTTCCAGGGCTGAAACTTTAGTTACTTTATGCATACCTACTGGGATGCCGCGGCCATTATCAAATACTTCAACCATGCCGTTAGCCAGTAAGGTAACCGCGATTTCGGTGGCATGGCCGGCCATAGCTTCATCGATACCATTATCAACTACCTCCCAGACTAGATGGTGCAGGCCGGTAGATGAGGTTGAGCCAATATACATTCCCGGTCTTTTGCGAACAGGATCAAGCCCTTCAAGCACGGTAATTGATTCGGCATCGTAAGTATCCTCAGAGATTTTTTTACTTAGTTTTTTATCTGCCATAATATTGGTAAATTTACCCCGCGCATTAATATTTTAATGTGGGGGTTTATTTTAATATTAGCCATTTTAACATAAAAACGAACCCAATATTTCGGGCTTATTTTTATACCTTAATTTTAGCAAAAAAAATGATAGCTGGCAAGGAAATAAATAGGATAATTTTTAGTTTGCCATAAGAGTTTAATTTATGTTAAAATAAATAGTAATAATTGAATAAAATCTTACGGGCTCCGCTGGATAATTAATATTTAACGGCAGCTATAAAAAATATATGGCGATATCTAACGGTGAAAATAACAACCAAAATTTTAACCAAGATAAAACTAAGGCCAAAGAAATTGAGGCCAGAATGAAAAATTACGTTAGCACCGAGGGCATTACTACTAAACAATTGGAAATCGGTTTATGGTATATTGAACATAAAAAGCAATTTAAAATGGTTTTAGTCGGTTTTTTAATTTTAATTTCTGCGGTTTCTTGGGCATATACCATTTACGGTTTTGCTTATTATATCGCTCGCGGTATGAGTGAAGATGAAATTCTAGTTAATCAGCTAGTACAAACCTCGGCTATTGGGCATGATTATGTTGTGCAGATTGGAGCCAAAGAGTTAATTATCGGTCCGGTTCAAATTATTAAATCAGCTGACAAAAAATACGACCTCTTCGTCCAGTTAAAAAATGAAAATCAGAAATGGTGGGCGGAATTTGATTATTATTTTGTCGCCGCCGGAAGATCAACGACAAAAACCAAGGGCTATATTTTACCCGAGGAAATTAAATATCCGGCGGCTTTAGCGGAAGATTTTTCTTATTATCCCGAGAATAGCCAGTTGGTTATAGAAAATATTAGCTGGCGTAGAATTGATCAGCATCAAATAGCTGATTGGGGCGCTTACCGAGATAGCCGTTTGAATATTGAAAAGACTGATATTAAATTTACTTCTGCTAATGCCAGCCAACTATCGGAAAAATTAGGTTTAAATCAGTTAAGTTTTAATGCTATTAATCGCACAGCTTATAGTTATTGGAGCGTTGGTTTTGTTATTTTACTTTATTCGAACGATCAAATAACTGGCGTAAATTATTATATTTTAAACGATTTTATGTCAGAGCAAAAAAGATTAGTGGAAATTAGCTGGCCCGGTGATTTGGGTCGGGCGGATAGGGTTGAGATAATCCCGGAAATTAACATAATGAAAGATGATATATATATTAAATATGATGGTGGCATAGGTCAGGAAAAATAGTCATCTCGATGAATAAATTATTAATATACTTAAAAAATTTTGATTGGATATTATTTACTGCCGTACTGCTTTTAATTTGCTTCGGTTTAGCGGAAATTTACAGTGTTGCTTTAGGCAGATCGCAATTAGATTTGCTTAACTTTAAGAAACAAATTATTTTTGTCGTTTTAGGCATAATATTGCTTTTTTTATTGGCTAGTTTTGATTATTATAATTTAAGAAGCTATAGCAAATATTTTTATATTTTTGGCCTAATTTTATTAATCGGAGTTTTATTTTTTGGGCAAACTATTCGCGGCACTAAAGGATGGTATAATTTGGTCGGTTTTAATTTTCAGCCGGTTGAATTAATAAAGTTTGTTTTAATTTTATTTTTAGCTAAATATTTTTCTTCCGTCCCGCTAAAAATTAAACAATTTAAACGCCTATTAATTTCCGGCAGCGGTGCTTTGTTGTTTATAATTTTAGTTTTAGCCCAGCCCGATTTCGGTTCGGCGTTTATTTTATTTTTATCCTGGCTGGCTATGATTATTTTTGTCGGTTTTGATAAAAAATATCTTTTGGCTATAGGTTTGATTTTGGTTATAGTTTTTTCCGGTTCTTGGTATTTTGTTTTGCAGGATTATCAAAAGCGGAGGATAATTACTTTTTTAAATCCTTCATTTAATCCTTTGAGTCAGGGTTATAATGTTTCGCAGGCGATTATTGCCGTCGGCGCCGGCGGACTAATCGGCCGCGGGCTTGGTTTCGGTTCGCAGTCGCAATTGAAATTTTTGCCGGAAGCTCAAACTGATTTTATTTTTGCTGTAGTGGCTGAAGAGCTTGGTTTTTCAGGGGTCTTGCTAATTTTATTATTTTTTGGTATATTTTTTTATCGTTGCCTATATCATTTAAAAAGAGTCAATAATGATTTCGGCATATTTTTTATTTTAGGCGCCGTGAGCTTGATTTTTATTGAAATGTTTATTAATATTGGTATGAACCTGGGCATCTTGCCGGTAGTAGGCATTTCTTTGCCCTTTTTAAGCTACGGCGGCAGCGGCTTGATTTCTAGCTTAATGTTGGTTGGAGTCATAGAAAGCATCGCCATCAGATCGAAAATTAATTATTAATAATATTAACAAAGAGACCATATGACAACAAAAGTACAACTAAACGCTCAACTAAGAAGCGAAAGCAATGGCACAGCGAAAAAAATTGTAACCACCGGCTTTATTCCCGCGGTTATTTACGGTTTCGGCAAGGCCAACCAGAATATTAAAGTCAAAAAAAATGATTTTGAAAAAGTTTTCGCCGTAGCCGGCGAGTTTAATTTGGTTGATTTAACCATCGACGAAAATCAATCCGTTAAAGTTATTATTAAGGATGTTCAGCGCAACGGCATAACTGACAATGTTATTCATATTGATTTTTATCAAGTTGATATGGCTAAAAAAATTACCACCGAGATTCCTTTGAATTTTATCGGCGAAGCTAAAGCCGTAAAAGAATTAGGCGGAACTTTGGTAAAAAATATGGATACGGTGGAAGTTGAATGTTTGCCCGGGGATTTAGTCAGCCATATCGATATTGATATTTCCGTTTTGGAAAATTTCGATCAATTTATCAGATTGCATGATTTGGTTTTACCTAGGGGAATAACCTTGGCTCAAGAAACTAATGAAGCCGTGGTAGGCGTAGTCGAGACTAAAGTTGAAGCGGAAGCTCCAAAGATTGAAGCCGTGCCGGTTGAGGGCGCAGTAGCGACTCAGGATCAAGGCAAAGAAGACAGCGGCGAAGCTAAGACCGCGGAAGTTAAAAAATAATTTTATATCAACGCCAAATTTGGCGCGGAAGCAAACTATTAATAATGTAAACAAAAAATATATCCTTAAAACGGAGATATTTTTTTATGGCTGTTAATTTTACTTATAGTTTATAATATGTTATAATTTATTTTAATGGAAATGAGTTAAAAAATATGATAAATTATCAGCTGGATTGGCGGTGAAAATATTCTTAAATGGATATTCGGTTATTCTAAGACAGGGCTAGTTTATATTTTAATTATTATGTTTGAAATAAACAATATTACATCCCGCAGAATGATAAAAATAGTGGCGCTGATTTTTGTCGGTTGTGCTATTGTGTTGCTTTTTACGACTTTTGATATGATTAAATCAAGAATTAGAGACGCTGAAAGGCGGTCAGGTATAAAAAATTTAGCTAAAGCCCTGGAGCTATATCATGATAAATACGATAATTATCCGGATTCGGCAGATGATGGGCAGGGTTGGGATTTAAGCTCCAATTATGACAGTAACGGCGAGCCTGATTTTTTAACTGCTTTAAAAACCGAGGGATTTATAAATAGAACGATAGGCGATCCGGTGAATGATATATTTTATTATTATCGTTATCGTAAATATAAAGCCGGAGAATTCGGCTGTCAAAATTCTTTTTATATTCTGCAGATTGCCAATTTTGAGTTGCCTGCTAAAGATAACGGCGTAGGGGAATGCCCGGATTTTAATTGGGTCCAAACCACTTTAAATGGTTATACGATGCAAGGGTTTGATTGATTTTATTTAGATTTATTATTGGCAGAGTGATAATATTTTAATAATCACTAATCTATTAAGGCCGGACAGGTCTTTTTTTATTTGGTAGCTTGCTTTAGGCAACTCTCGCTTGATTAGTTGTTTAATTTTTGCGGTTTGACTTGGGTCTATTTCGCATAATATATTTATATCTCGCAGCTTGCATTTTATATTTCGCAAATCATTTGTTTGTTTAAATAGACGGCGATAATATTTTAGTCCATCTTTGCCGGCGGTTAAAGCTAATTTCGGTTCGTATTTAATTGAGGGAGAGTTTTTAATTTGAGTAGGAGTGAGGTAGGGGAGATTGGCGAGAATAATAAGCGGATGACTATTGTTGATTAGTTTATTTTTTAATATTGGTTCGAGTAAATTACCTTTAATAAATTTTATTTTTTTATTAACTTGATTATTTTTAGCGTTTTGGCGAGCTATAATTAAAGCTTTTTCAGAAATATCAATTGCTAAAAATTTTAAATTTAATAATTTGGCTAGCGTGATAATTATGCACCCACTGCCCGTTCCCACGTCAACAAGAGTTACGACCCGCCTGCCGGACGGGCAGGGTTGCGAGTTATGAGTTATGAGTTTTAGCGTTTCTTCTACCATTAATTCTGTTTCCGGTCTTGGAATTAAAACGTTTTTATTAACCTTAAAACCAAGGCCGTAGAATTCTTTATGTCCGGTAAGGTAGGCGACGGGCAGACCTTTAAATCTTTTTTTAATTAATAATTTGTAGCTCGTAATTTGCGATTTAGTTAATTTATGCTCCGGATGAGCGATAATATATTCCCTTGATTTTTTTAAAACTTTGGATAATAAAATTTCCGCCTCAAGGTGCGGATTGATTATTTGGCGCCGGTTTAATTTATTGGCGCCGGTTGTTAATATTCGGTTGATGGTTATGTTAATTTTTTTCATTTAGGCTGGCCTTTTTTAATTCAGCGATTATTTCTTCAATGCCGCCGTCCATAATTCTAGCCAGTCCGTGCCAATTTTGCTTAATGCGATGGTCGGTGAATCTATCTTGGGGGAAATTATAGGTTCTGATTTTTTCACTTCTATCGCCTGAGCCGATTTGCTGTTTTCTTTGGGCCGATTCGCGGGCGTTTTTTTCCTCTTGCATTTTAGCGAGTAGGCGAGAGCGTAATATTTGCATAGCCTTTTCTTTATTTTGATGTTGGGATTTTTCATCTTGGCAGGTCGCTACCAGACCGGTTGGTAGATGAGTAATTCTAATGGCCGAATAAGTAGTATTAACGCTTTGTCCACCCGGGCCGGAAGAACAAAAAGTATCAATTCTGATATCTTGTGCCCTTACTTCTATATCCATTTCTTCGGCTTCAGGCATGACCGCTACGGTTACGGCGCTAGTATGGACTCGTCCGGCCTTTTCGGTTTCCGGCACTCTTTGCACCCGATGCGTTCCGGCTTCGTATTTTAAATTACCATAAACATTCTTACCTTCAACGGAAAATATAATTTCTTTAAAACCGCCAATGCCGATACGGCTGGCATATAAAATTTTTAATTTCCAGCTTTGCTTTTCGGCATAATGAGCGTATAAGCGAAAGAGTTCGGCTGCGAATAAGGCGGATTCATCACCGCCGGTGCCGGCGCGAATTTCCATGATAATATTTTTTTTATCGTTGGGGTCGGCCGGGTGCAGCTCGATTTCAATTTTATTGGTTAATTCTTCAATTTGTTTTTTTAGCTCAGCAATTTCGTCTTTAGTGATTTTTAATAATTCCTGGTCGGTTTCGTTTTTAGTCATCTCTTCGCTTTGGTCTAATTCTATTTGTTTTTTTTGCAATTCTAAAATTAACCCGATGGTATATTTTAGGTCGTTATGTTTTTTGGAAATTTCTCTTAATTTTTTTTGATCGGAGATGATGATTTGATCACTAAGCTCTATTTCCAAGTCTTTAAATTTTTTAATTATATCTTCGTACATAAAGTTATTTTTCATTAATAAAAAAAACGGTTATTTTATTAGTAGGCCATAATTAAATTATAGCATAATAATAAAATAACCGTTTAGAGTAGCTATTTTTTCTCGGTTTTGGCTAATTTAGCCTTGGCTTTAGCTGCGCGTTTTACTTTTTTACCTTTGCGTTCGGAAGCAGCCTTAGTTTTAGCCCCAACTTTAGCATGAAATTTTTCTACTCGGCGCGCCGAGTCAAGCAATTTTTGCTTGCCGGTATAAAATGGATGGCAAGCAGAACAAATTTCAACCTTTAACTCGGGTAAAGTTGAGCCGGTAGTAAAGTTATTTCCGCAAGCGCAAGTCATTTTAGCTTCTGGATAATATTTTGGGTGAATGTCTTTTTTCATATAATTTATATAATTTATAAAATTAAAAAACAATCTTTCAGAAGATCGTGTTCATTAGAATATAGATTAACATATAAAATAATTTTTAGCAAGACCTGCCTGCCGGCAGGGTTGACAAAATGATAAGATTATTATAATCTATTATTATAGCTTTTTAAAGCTATTTATTTAATTAATAAATCTCTCATACTTCCGTAAAAATTTTCCTTGTCCCTTTTTTTAGGGATAATTGGAGGTAGAGGTAAACCGCTTCGGCGGTAAAGGAAAACAACTATGAAATTACCTTCAATCGAAGAGATGCTTAAGGCCGGAATGCACTTTGGGCATCGCACATCAAAATGGCACCCTAAAATGGAGCCTTTTATTTTTGGCTCAAGAAAAGGCGTCCATATTATTGATTTAAGAAAGACGCAAAAAATGCTGGGTATTGCTTTGGAATATATAAAAAGACAATCCGCGGAAGGCAAAGCCATTCTTCTGGTTGGCACTAAAATGCAAGTTAAAAACACTTTGAAAAAAACCGCTGAAGAAGTTGGTATGCCTTATGTTTCTTCAAAATGGTTAGGCGGATTTTTAACTAATTTTCCCATCATTAGAAATTTAATTAGAAAGTTTAAGGATTTATCGGAAAAAAGAACTGAAGGCAAATTAGATAAGTATACTAAAAAAGAAAGACTTGATTTTGATCGCCAGATAGCTAAATTAGAAACCAACGTCGGCGGGTTAGTAAGTTTAACTAAAACTCCGGACATTATTTTTATTTGGGATATTAAAAAAGAAAAAACCGCTTTTACCGAAGCTTTAAAGAAAAAAATTCCGGTGATAGCGGTTTGCGATACTAATGTTAATCCTGACGGCGTAAAATATATTATTCCAGCTAACGATGATGCGTCAAAAGGGATAAAATTAGTAATGAATTTAGTTAAGGAGGCGATTTTAGAAGGCAGGGCGGAAGGTCAAAATAAAGAAAATAAATAACATGATCGTCATGCTGGAGCGTAACGAAGTGAAGTGATAGCATCTCGAGATTCTATCGGTCGCTGACGCTTCCTCCAGAATGACAATAACGAATACTATGGAAAATATAAAAATTTTACGCGATAAAACCGGGGCCGGCATGGTTGATTGTAAAAAAGCCCTTGATGAATCCGGTGGCGACGTTAATAAGGCAGTGGAAATTTTAAGAAAAAAAGGCATTGCTAAGGCGGCTAAAAGAAGTGATCGCGAGGCGCGCGAAGGCGTAATCAGAGTCGCTTTAAGCGGCAACGCTAAGGCCGGTTATATTATGGAAGTAAACGCCGAAACCGATTTTGTGGTAAGAAGTGGAAAGTTTCAGGAGTTTGTTGAAAAAGTTATGCAGTTAATTATGGAAAAACAGCCTAAAAATTTAGCCGAATTAATGTCTTTAAATTTTGACGGCGGCACGGTTAAAGAAAATTTAGATAGCTTAAGCGGAGTAATCGGTGAAAAATTAGACATAAAAAGATATGAGATGCTTAATTCGTCCGGTACGGTAGCGGCTTATTCGCACTTGGGCGGTAAAATTGGCGTGTTAATAGCGTTGGATAAAGAGGGCCAAAGCGATATCGCTTATGATCTAGCCATGCAAATTGCGGCCGCTAATCCGAAATATATCAGCCCGGAAAATGTTTCAGCCGATGAAGTAAATAAGGAAAAAGAAATTTATAAGGCGCAACTTTTGAAAGAAGGCAAACCGGAAAACATGATTGATAAAATTATGCCGGGTAAATTGGCTAAATTTTATGAAGAAATATGCCTCTTAAAGCAGGAATATATTAAAGACGATAAAAAGAAAATTGAAGATATATTGGCGGGTGCAAAGATAGATAATTTTATTAGATATAGTTTATAATATTTTATATGAAGGTAGCCCAGGTACAATTTTCTTCTTGGGATAAAAGATATAATTTTGATCCGGCCGATTTAACTATTAATGTCGGCGATCAAGTTATTGTTAAAACTGAATTAGGCATAGAGCTCGGGAAGGTAGTGGCTTTTCAAGATTTGCCGGAAACAAAAATTAAAGCTAAGCCCGGGAATGGCGAAGCGGCCGTTGAAATAAAGAAAATTATCAGAAAAGCCGAACCAGCTGATTTAAAAAAAATGCCGGATGAAAAGCAGAAAAAGAAAGATTTTATTTTTTGCAAAAAAGTTATAGATAAATATCAGTTGCCCATGAAATTGGTTGATGTACATTACTCTTTTGACGATGCTAGAATAACCTTTCCTTTTATAGCTGATTCAAGAATTGATTTTAGAGAGTTGGTAAAAGATTTAACCAAGCATTTTAGCCGCAGCATTAGATTGCAGCAAATCGGCATTCGCGATGAAGCCAGATTTTGCGGCGACTTCGGACATTGCGGCCGCTCTTTATGTTGTTCTCGTTTTTTAGGCG
>JBAXOH010000012.1:0-12060 GCA_037133335.1 bacterium | reverse complement strand
TTTGCACAATTTTATAATAATATTATAACATAAACAAAATAATAAAAGCAAACAATGACCATAAGCCAAATCATAAGTACCTTTAAGGAAAACAATCCCAAAGCTGATATTACCATGATCCAGCTGGCTTATGATTTTGCCATTAAAGCCCATGCCGGCCAAAAAAGAAAAAGCGGCGAGCCATATATCCAGCATTGCCTGCATACGGCCTTCGTTTTAGTTCAAATTAAGGCCGATATGGAAACCATTATTGCCGGGTTATTGCATGACATCCCCGAAGACACCGAATATACTTTAGCGGACATTGAAAAAAATTTCGGCAAAGAAACGGCTGATCTGGTTGAGGGTATAACTAAATTAAGTAAAATAAAATACCGTGGCATTGAGCGCTACCGTGAAAGTTTGCGTAAAATGTTCTTAGCCATGGCGCAAGACTTAAGAGTCATCTTAATTAAATTCGCCGACCGCCTGCATAATTTAAGGACGCTGGAATCTTTACCTTTAGAAAAACGTCAGCGCATTGCCCGTGAAACCTTAGAAATATATGCCCCAATCGCCGGACTCTTGGGTATTTGGCGATTAAAATGGCAAATGGAAGATATTTGTTTTAAGCATCTTTACCCTGAAGACTACAAAAAATTAGCTTATAAATACGAGGTAGAAAAAAAGCTTGAGCATAACCAATATATCCAAAAAGTAAAAAACATGCTGGGCGCGAAACTCCGAGAGGCAAAAATTCCTTTCAATATTACCAGCCGCTTTAAACATCTTTACAGCATTTATTTAAAATTACAGAAAAAAAATAGAAAATTCGACGAAATTTATGATGTTTTTGCCTTACGCATTATCGTCCCAGACATTGCTGATTGTTACAAAACCTTAGGTATGATTCATTCCCTATGGCGGCCAAACCCTGGCAGATTTAAAGACTATATAGCCGTGCCAAAACCTAATGGTTATCAAGCTCTTCATACCACGGTTTATGGCCCGGATGGTAAATCTACCGAATTTCAAATCAGAACCAAAGAAATGGATGAGGGAGCCAAATATGGCATTGCTGCCCATTGGTCTTATAAAATAAATGGCGGCCAAGGCAAGGGTCAAAAAAAACAACCAGCCTGGGTCAAAGAAGTTTTGTATATTCAAAAAGAAACCGAAGATACATCTGATTTTATCAAACAAATAAAATTTGACGTTTTCCACGACCGTATTTTTATTTTTACGCCCAAGGGCGATGTTTTTGATTTGCCGGAAGGATCAACGCCGATTGATTTCGCTTATTATGTTCATTCGGATATCGGCAATAAGGCGGTTGGTGCCACGATTAATGACAGAATCGCCACCCTAGACCAAGAACTAAAAAATGGCGATTTAGTAGAAATAATCACGGAAAAAAAACGCAATGGACCAAATCGCGATTGGCTTAAGTTCGTTAAAACCGCTACGGCCAGAACTAAAATAAAACAAAATTTAAAAACTACCATGATGGATAACCTTAAAAAATTTATACCAAATATAAAATAGAACAAATTAAAAAACAACCCTAAATATTCAGGGTTGTTTTTTAATACTGTTTTATTTCGCTAATAACTTTTTTACTATCTCCCCTACCTTTCCGCCGTCAGTCTTACCTTTAACGCGCGCCATTGTTTGCCCCATAATTTTACCAAAGTCAGTCGCGCCCGAAGCCATTATTTCCGCAACAACTTTTTCCAGATCTTCGTCAGACATTTGCTCGGGTAAATATTTTTCCAATATCTTTATTTCCGAACTCTCTTTATCAGCTAATTCTTGCCGTCCGCCAGAAATATAAGCCTCAACCGAATCGCGGCGCTTTTTAACCTCCGAACTTATTACTTCTAAAACCTGTTCATCGGATAACTCGGCCTGACCATCTTTTCTTAAAGTTATTTCTTTATTGTGCAAAGCCGCGATTAGCATTCTTAAAACCGACAGACTAAGGGCGTCTTTAGCAAGCATGGCTTGCTTTAAATCCTGATTAATTTGTTCTAATAACTTAACCATAAATTTAATCAATTAATTTACCATCTCTTTCTCGGTTCTTCTTCTAATTTGCCGATTTTCTTTAAATACTCTCTTTTTGATTTTAATTTCATGCCGACTAAGGCGCGTTTTTTCTGCTGAGTTTTATTAATTTTCGGCTGAACATGTTGAATCTGGCGGGCTAAATATAATTTACCGCTTTGCTGAAGTTTTTTATTGAATCTTCTTAAAAAACTTTCGAAACTTTCACCTTTTTTTCTTTTAAATTCTGCCATAAATCCACCTCGCTTTCTATTTGTATATAATATTTATTGCTCTGTTGATTTGTCTAAATTTTGTAAAATTTTCGTGCGAGGACTGTCTGAGTCAGCCCTGGGCTGACGAGTTCCGCAGTAGAAAATTTTATAAAATTTAGACAAATCCTATACAACCTAAGCTTTTTTTGACGGACTACCTAATCTTTTTTCAATTTCCGTAACTATTTTTTTATAATCAACTATTTCCTGGATGCCTGATTCCATATCTCGAATTAAAATAGTGCCGTCCATAATTTCTTTTTGTCCTAAAATCAAGGTGTATTTTACTCCGGCCTGATTAGCCATTTCTAGCTGGCTTTTTAAACTGTCTTTAGTAAAAGCCTGGCGAACTTTAAAACCATTTTTTCTTAGCTCTTCAAACAAAACCATTATTTTTTTTCTGGCCGGTTCGCCCAGATGAGCTAAAAATAAATCGCCTTTTTCTTCGTCTTTTAAGGGGATACTTTTTTCTTTTATCTTTAAAATCACTCTTTCAATACCGATGCCAAAACCGCAAGCCGGAGTCGGCCGGCCGCCCATATATTCCACCAAGCCATCATAACGGCCGCCGCCGCCCATGGCTAATTGACGGCTTGAATCAGCCAGTTCTCCATCGCCCAAAATCGGCCAAATTTCAAAAACGGTTCTATTATAATAATCTAAACCCCTGACCAGGGCCGGATTTAAATTATAAGGTATATTTAATTCATCCAAATATTCCAAAACTCTTATAAAATGACTGCGGCAATCTTCACATAAACTATCAACTATTTGCGGCGCTTCAATAGCAACCTCCTGGCACTGCTTTTCTTTACAGTCAAGCAAGCGTAAAGGATTCTTAACTAATCTTTTTTTGCAGTCATTGCATAATTTAGCTCTGCGCCCGCGCTCTTTATAAAAATTTTCCAATTTGACTAAATATTCTTTGCGGCACAAAGCACAGCCAACGCTGTTTATTTGAATCATAACTTCAAGCTGCAATTCGCTAAAAAAATAATAAGTTATGGCGATAAGTTCGGCGTCGGCCACCGGGCTGGCTTCCCCGATATTTTCTAAATTAAACTGGCTAAACTGACGAAAACGGCCGGCCTGGGGTTTTTCATGCCTAAATACCGGTCCAAGCCAAAATAATTTTACCGGCTGAGGCAAATTAAACATACCATGCTCAATATATGATCTTACGATCCCCGGAGTTGCCTCCGGCCTAAGAGCGATCTTTTCTCCATTTTTATCAATAAAAGAAAACATCTCTTTAGTAACGATATCCGAACCGCGGCCGCTAGAGCGCTCATACAATTCTAAATTTTCTAATACCGGCGTGTCCATGCGCTTAAAACCATAGGACCGTGAAAGCTCCGTAGCTTTTTTAATAACTAAATTCCAATATTTATATTCATCGGGTAAAATATCTTTTGTACCCCTTAAACGCGAAATAAATCTAATTTTTCTAGCCCTAAAAATTTTCTCTTCGGCTTCTTTATTATCTTTTTTCTTAAAAAATTTTGACATAAATATTATAATTTTATTTTATATTAATAACTGTACTGCGGCGCGGAAAAAACATCAATTCTATTAAACGGCCAGCCTCGAAGCAATACTCTTCCGGTTATAAATTTTTTATCCACCGGACCGAAACTTCTAGAATCTTTTGAGGCGTTCCTGTTATCACCTAAAACATAATATTCACTATCGCTTAAAATTATAACATCTTCATTTAGGCCATAGGTTTTATCGTCCGTGGATAAGTAGGGCTCTTCTAATTTTACGCCTAGAGGATTCTCCTTGTTATAAACATAGGCAAACCCGTCTTTAATTTGAACTTTTTCTCCGGGCAGGCCAATGACTCTTTTTATAAAATATTCTTCCGGATTGCGCGGATATTTAAAAACAATTATATCGCCTCGCGCGGGCGCATGAAGACGATAACTTATTTCATCAATTATTAAATACTCTTTATCGTAAAAATTAGGCTCCATCGAAGCGCCTTTGACATAAAACGGCTGAATTAAATAATATCTGACCGGGATGATAATCGCTAAAGAAATTACCACCACCTTAATTAATTCAAATACATAACTAAAAAAATTTCTCATCATAAAAATTGCTTATTATTAAATAAGCTTATAATATTGTTAGTATTTTGTCTACCCGTTATTATAACAGTTTGTTTCTAAAAAGACAAAGCCCTGTTTATTGGCAAGTAAGTTGACGTAATCGCAATAAAAGATAATAATAAACTCGGCAACAAATTGACCTGGTTGTCAAAACTCGCAAACAAATATATAATTATTACGTAACAAAAATTTAAATATGATAAATTTATTAAATCCAAAATTAAGCCCGCCTGAGCCGGACTTAAAAAATAAAATTAAGCCATACCGCCAGCCTCGAACCAAGCCCTTTAAAGCTCTGGCTTATATTTTTATTTTTCTTTTAGTGGTTTATGTAATTTTTTCTTTTAATAAAACATCAAGCGAAAAATCATCTTCCTGGTTCTATAATCTGCCTATTATAAGCCAAATAAAACATTTAGTTGAAAGCGCGGAAAATAAATTAAAAGGCGAGGCTGGCGATCGCATAAATATTCTACTTTTAGGCATCGGCGGGAAAGACCATGCCGGAGGCCTTTTAACCGATACTATAATTTTAGCCAGCCTTAAGCCGAGCGAAAAAAAATTATCCTTGCTTTCCATACCGCGAGATTTAGCCGTGCCGATTGAAAATATGGGTTGGCGAAAAATTAACAGCGTTAATGCTTATGCCGAAATGAAAACCCCAGGTTCTGGCGGATTAGCCATAAGCCAAACCATCAGTGATATTTTTGAAATACCCATTGATTATTATGTAACCGTAGATTTTACCGGTTTTGAAAAAATTATTGATGATTTAGGCGGTATAAAAGTTAATGTGGAAAACACTTTTGATGATTACAAATATCCCATACTGGGCAACGAAGACGCTCCCTGGGAAGAAAGATGGGAATATTTGCATATTGAAAAGGGAGAGCAAACCATGAACGGAGAATTAGATTTAAAATATGTCCGCTCGAGGCACGCTTTGGGCGTTGAAGGTTCTGATTTTGCCCGTTCACGCCGGCAGCAAAAAGTCTTAGAGGCAGTTAAAGAAAAAGTGATGTCGCTTAATATTTTATTTAAACCCGCTATGATTTCCAAAATAATTTCCGATATCAGCGAAAATTACAGCACTAATTTAAAGATTTGGGAAATTGTTAAGCTCTGGGGTTTAACTAAAGATATGAAAAGTGAAAACATCTCTAGCCGCGTGCTTGATAATAGCCCGAGTGGCCTCTTAGTCGACACGGTCGGATTAGACGGAGCTTATCTTTTATCGCCAAGGAGCGGGGACTTTTCCGAAATAAAATATTTAGTGAATAACATTTTTACCGACGCACCGGCGACCGATAAAGAAAAAGTAAAAGAGGAAAAAGCCACCGTTGAAATTAGAAACGGCACTTGGATAAACGGCTTAGCCAATAAAGCAGCTCTAGATTTAGAAAAATACGGCTTTGATATCGTGCGTATCGGCAACACCAGCCAGCAAAATTTTCAAAAATCAGTTATTTATGATTTAACCTATGGAGAAAAAATCCAAGCCTTAACAATTTTAAAAAATAAAACCGGCGCTAATGTCTCCTTGGGCATGCCTCAATGGTTAATAGATGAACTGGCTAAAGAAATTTCCGGCCAAACTAATCCAGCCCAGCCTGATTTTATTTTAATTCTCGGCCAAGAAGCGGACGCCTCCCGCTCCGGCACGGCTAACACTGAACAATAATAAATAAAAACTTTATGACAGACATAAAAGACAATGATCAATATCTTCCCTTGGTTGTTATTTTCGGCCGGGCTAATGTCGGTAAATCAACTTTATTTAATTGCTTAACCGAAAAACGCCAAGCCCTGATTTCCAATATTGCCGGCACCACCCGCGATAGCAACCTAGGCCAAGTTTATTGGCAGGGACACCATTTCGAGGTTGTAGATACCGGCGGTATTATTGATTTAAAACATTTAACTAAAAAAGCCTCGAGCACCGACGATATTTCCGATCAAGTACAAAGACAAGCCAGTCAATATTTAAAAAAGGCTGATTTAGTTATATTTTTAGTTGATAATAAAACCGGCTTACTGCCCCAGGATAGAGAAATGGGACTTTTAATCAAAAAAAATGTTAGCGCCAATAAAGTTCTTTTAACGGTTAATAAAGTTGACGCGCCTAAAGACCGTTTAAAAATTTCCGAATTTTATAAATTATCGCTTGGCGAACCTTATCCGGTTTCCGCGGCTAACGGCTCGGGCACCGGCGACTTATTGGACATTATAATTAAAAAATTAAAGTTTACAGATATCGAAGATGAAAATGACGACGAGAAAGAAGCTAAGGCGTTAAAAATAAAAACGGCTGAAGAAAATTTAATTAAAATATGTATTATTGGTAAACCTAATGTCGGAAAATCCAGCCTCTTAAACTCTATTCTAGGCTACGAACGAGTAATCGTCAGCCCGGAACCTCATACTACTCGCGAACCCCAACACACAAAAATAATTTATAAGGGTCAGCCTATATTATTAATTGACACGGCCGGCATAAGTAAAAAGGGCACGAAAACCAAAGGCTTAGAAAAATTCGGCATTGCTAAATCATTAAACGCTCTATCTAAAAGCGATGTTGCCTTGATGACACTTGATATTAGCGAACTAATTACTCACCAAGACGCTAAGTTAATTGAAGAAATCGTTGAAGCGCAAAAAAGTTTTATTTTTATCGCCAATAAATGGGACAAAGTCGAAGAACGGAATACAAAAAAATACACCGACTATCTTTATACTAAACTGCCTTTTGCTCGTTTCGCGCCAATTCAATTTACTTCAGCTAAAACCGGAGAAAAAATAAAAAAAATTCTAGATTTAGCTTTGCAAATAGCCAAAGAAAGAAAATTACAGCTTAGCGATTCTCAGCTATCGCATTTTCTCTCGCGCATCGTTAAAATACATCGACCGGCTAAAGGTAAAGGCGTGCGCCACCCGAGAATCCGGGAATTTATACAAGCTCAGGCCAACCCGCCAAAATTTGAAATGAAAATCGGCGCTAAAGAAGATTTGCATTTTTCTTATATACGCTTTATAGAAAATCGTTTGCGCGAAACTTATGGCTTCCTAGGCACTCCATTGTCAATTAATGTCGCCAAAAGAAAAAATGTCCATGGATTGCATAAGGATTAAAATAATTTTTTACTTTTTAATTTTATAAATAATTTTATGCACCAAGTCATAGTAGGCCTTGGTAATCCTGGCGAACAATATAAATCAACTCGCCATAACGCCGGTTTTATGGCGATCAATGTTTTGGCTGATCAACTCGGCCTGGTTTGGGAAGCTAACAAAAAATTTAAAGCTGAAACGGCTAGCGGCCAGGGATTAATCTTAATAAAACCTCAAGACTTCATGAATAATTCCGGCTTAGTAGTAGCCAGAATTTTATCATATTATAAGCTGCTGCCGAAAAAGCTTGGCATTCTTAAAACTGCTAACGCTGACTTAACGAAAATTTTAACCGTTATTCATGATGACTTGGATATAGAGCTTGGCAAGTATAAAATTTCCATAGATTCAAGAAGCGCCGGCCACAAAGGCGTTCAGTCTATTATCGACCAACTTAAAACTAAAAATTTTAAACGCCTTAGAATCGGCATACGCGCCCCCGCGCTCGAAAAAATTCCGACTGATAAATTTGTTTTACAAAAATTCCATGACGAGGAAAAAAATATAATCAACGGCCTGGCTTTAAGCATAATTGACGAAATAAAATAAAAAACACCCCTATTAAGAAAGGTGTTTTTATAATCTTCACAATTCTGTCTAGAAGCCCAAGGATAACCCCGATTTAAGGCTCCGGCTAAACCAGGAGGGAGGTTTAACTTTTACCGCTCCTAGACAAAATTCTAAATACTATCTGCTTTGTAATAAACATGTTATTATTAAAATTAATAATTGTCAAAAAATAACGCCCAATATGCTACTTGCTTAGAAGGGATGCAAAATTTATAAATAATTAAGGAGGAAAACTATTTATTAATTAGGCCCTTAAGCAAGTAACAGGCTGGACGCTATCAACATGTTTTTCGCTTAATAAAAAATTAAATATCATAATATATTATCATAATCAGGCCTCCTTGTCAAGACTATAAGCTTTATCTAATTTTCTCTAATATAAAATAAAATTTAAACATGAATGATCTTAAATATTGGCTGGCGCTAAGCCAGTTTTATAAATTCGGTCCGATTAAATTTAAAAGGTTAAAAAACTATTTTTCTAATATTGAAACCGCCTATAAAGCTTCAACGAAAGATTATATTCGCGCCGGCATTGAAGAAAAAGTGGCTGAAGAATTCATGATTTTTAAACATCAAGTCGAGCCGGATAAATTATTGGAAAATTTAAACAAAGAAAAATTAAAAGCTTTAATTATAGAGGATCAGGCTTATCCGAAACTTTTAAAACAAATTTATGATCCGCCCTTTATCTTATATTACCGCGGCGAACTAGAGGCTTTTAACGGCTTCCTTTTGGCCGTAGTCGGCGCCAGAAAATATAGCGCTTACGGTCAGCAAGTTACGGAAAAATTAGTTAGAGAGTTAGCCTTTAATAATTTAACTATTGTAAGTGGTCTGGCTTTAGGTATAGATACTTTAGCTCACTCAGCCGCCATTGAAGCGAACGGTAAAACTATAGCCGTTTTGGGCTCGGGTTTAGACCGTCAAAATATTTATCCTTCGCAAAACCGTTATTTAGCGGATAAAATTCAGGCTCATGGCGGACTGGTTCTATCGGAATACCCCATCGGCACCATGCCTTTAAAGCATCATTTTCCTCAAAGAAACCGCATAATTTCCGGCTTGTCTAGCGCTACTTTAGTTATCGAAGCCGGAGAAAAATCGGGCGCGCTTATAACGGCCTTTCACGCCCTAGAACAAAATCGAGAAGTTTTCGCCGTACCCGGCAGTATTTATTCAGACTCCTCGGAAGGCACCAACCGTTTAATCGCTATGGGAGCTAAGCTAATTGCTAGCGCTAAAGATATTATTGAAACTCTAAATTTAGCCGAGGCCGCCGCCTACATTGAAAACAAAAAAATAATCCCGGAAACGAACGAAGAAAAATTAATTATCGCTAAATTGTCTTACGAGCCGATGCACATTGACGAACTTAAACAATTGACAAATCTTGACACCTCGGTTATAAATAGTACACTTACAATCATGGAAATGAAAGGTATGGTAAAAAATTTAGGAAATATGCAGTATGTACTAGCGCGTTAATTAACTTGTCATCATTATGACATTTATTTTTTATGAAATTAATCATCGTTGAGTCACCAACCAAAGCAAAAACTATAGCTAAATTTTTAGGTTCTGGCTTTAATGTCGAATCTTCTTTTGGCCATGTCCGAGATTTGCCGGTAAGTATAATGGGAATTGATATTGAGCATGATTTTGAACCTAAATATGTCGTACCCAAAAAAGCCAAAAAGAATCTTAAAATACTTCAGGAATTAGCTAAAAAATCAGATAAAATTATCTTGGCTACGGACGAAGATCGCGAAGGCGAAGCCATCGCCTGGCATTTAGCCGAAGCTCTTAAGGTTAGCCCGAGCGATACCGAACGTATCGTCTTTCATGAGATTACTAAGTCGGCGATTGAACAAGCTTTAGAGCACCCTCGGAAAATTGACATGAAGCTAGTTAACGCCCAGCAAGCCAGAAGAATTCTCGATCGGTTAGTCGGCTACGAGTTATCCCCTTTCCTATGGAAAAAAGTAGCTAAGGGTTTATCGGCTGGGCGCGTGCAATCGGTGGCCGTTCGTTTAATCGTTGAGCGAGAGCGGGAAATAAAAAAATTTATTACCGATGAATACTGGTCAATCGAGGCAATGCTTAAAAACTCTAAACAGCTGCCGTTTCTAGCCAGACTGAATAAAATCAATAATAAATCAATCAATAAATTAGAAATTAAAAATGAAGAACAAGCGACAAAAATTTTAACCGCGCTTAATGGGGCTGAGTACATAGTAACCAATTTAGAAAAAAAACAAACTAAAAAACAGCCGCCAAAACCTTTTACTACTTCTAGCTTGCAGCAAACCGCCAACCGCTGGCTCGGCTTCTCGGCCAAGCAAACTATGATGGTAGCACAGCAACTTTACGAAATAGGTTTTATAACTTATATGCGAACCGATTCGCTAAATTTAGCGGATAAGTTTTTAAGCGAAGCGGCCGAATATTTAACCGCTAATTTAGGCTCTAACTACGCGTTAAAAAATCCGCGCCGTTTTAAAACTAAGTCTAAGGGCGCGCAAGAAGCTCATGAAGCAATTAGGCCATCAGAAGCCTCGCGCACTCCGGAATCGGTAGAGAGCGAATTAAATCCTAACCAAAATAAATTATACAAATTAATCTGGCAGCGAGCTCTGGCCTCGCAAATGAGCGAAGCCATAGTTGATGCCACGGTCGTTGATATCGAAGCTAAAAATACGCCTTATCAATTTAGGGCTAACGGCCAAATTTTAAAATTCGACGGCTATTTAAAAATTTATCCGGAAAAAAGCCAAGAGATAGAATTACCGGAATTAAAAATTAAAGAAAAACTGGAGCTGCAAGATTTAAATAAAGAGCAACATTTTACAAAACCCCCGGCAAGATACTCTGATGCCGGCCTGGTTAAAGAATTGGAAAAATACGGCATCGGCCGGCCGTCAACTTATGCTCCGACCATAGCTACTATAGTTGATAGAAATTATGTGCAACGCGACGAAAATAAACGCCTAGGGCCAACTGATATCGCTTTCGTAGTTATTGATTTATTAGTTGAGCACTTCCCTAAAATCGTGGACTATCAATTCACAGCCAAGCTAGAAAACGATCTGGATTCAATCGCTGACGGCGGCGCTAAATGGCAGCCAATAATTAAAGAATTCTACGATCCTTTCCACGCTAATTTAAAAAATAAATACGAAGTTATAAATAAAAATGACATTATGCCAGAAGAAAAATCAACCGAAGTGTGTGATAAATGCGGCGCACCTATGATTATTAAAACCGGCCGTTACGGAAAATTTTTAGCTTGCAGCGCTTTCCCTGAATGTAAAAACATTAAATCCGTGCCCGGCTCGGATAAAAACGGCCAAGCCGACAGCGAAGAAATTAAAGAATTAAAAGAAAAGTATAAAGCCGAAATTTGTGAAAAATGCGGTTCGGCTATGGCGATTAAGGTCGGCAAGTTCGGCCCATTTTTAGCCTGCACCGGATACCCGAAATGCAAAAATTTAAAAAATATCGGCGGCGGCGATAACGGTACCGGCATCACCTGCCCGGTCTGCAAAAAGGGAGAAGTCGTACAGAAACGCTCAAGGCGCGGAATCTTTTACGCCTGCAACCAATATCCGGATTGTAAAACCGCTTTCTGGGGTAAACCAACCGGTGAAAAATGCCCTGACTGCGACGCCCTCTTAATTGAAGACGCAAAAAAAGGTGAAGTTAAATGCTCCAACAAAGATTGCGGGTATATAAAATAAACCACTTAAACATAAATAAAAAAAGAGTCTAATTGACTCTTTTTTATTTTAAAAATATTTTATTCTATTTTTTGCTTTTCTTTTTTTCCTTACGATTTTTCATAAGTTCCACTAATTTTTTTATTCCTTCCATAATTAAAGGCAAGTAAGAAGCGCTATGCTCAATTT
>JBAXOH010000011.1:0-12237 GCA_037133335.1 bacterium | reverse complement strand
ACTCTAATATAGCGGGGTTTTTAAAACGATTATATGAAATAGAAAAAATTAATTGGGATTGGTATCAAACTAATTTTATTAATTTAGAAATGATTCCGTACCACTCTGCTAATACGAGCGGTTTGCGTATAAACAATCCTACTGAATTTAGAAAAATTTATTTTGAAATTTTATTAAAATTTTTGAAACATTTAAATCCCCAAAAATCTGTTTTTATTTTAGGTTTTCCGACTTTTGAGCAATATCTTAACCAGTCCCATTTTAAAAATGTTATCTCCTTTAAGAAATACGGAAATTTTTGGGTTGGAAAAATAGCGAATAAATATGATTTTATTGGTCTACCATTTTTAACTCGGATTAAAGGAGGTAAAGATGCATTGGTAAGTGGGATTAAAAAAATTAAATCTTTAAACTTATAATTATCTCTAATTGTGGTTTAAAATTTCCGCCCACCTTTTGATTTCCCCAATAATGACTTTAAAATTTTGACAAATTTCGGAACGCAAGGCTACCAAACTAAAGCTGTATTTTATATACAGCTTTTTTATGTTATAATAAATTTGCAGCCAACTGCTAATTTTAAATTTACATAATTTTATAAAATAATTTTAAAACATATGAAAACATTTAAAAATTTATCGGTTTTAGCCATTTTTATTTTGGCGTTAGCGACGGTTTTATTTTTAACTCCAAGCGCTTTAGCGGCCGCGCCTACACTATCTCTTTCTAGCGCTTCGGACGGTGATTCGGTTCAATTAACCGTAGCCGGTTCAGTTAATTCCAATGTGGTATTTTCTTATACAAAAGTTGGCGCCGGTTTACAGGTTAATTATTTAGGCAAGACGGACGCCAGCGGTAATTTTTCTACTTCTCTAAGCACGGCGACTTATGGCATCAGCGGCAATACTTTAGTTTATGTTACGGTAAATGGCATAAAATCAAATGAGTCGGCTTGGCCATATCTATCCGCGGCTAGCGTTTTGTCTTTAAGCCAAACCAGTTTGGTTTTACCTTTAGGCCAATCATCAACTTTAACCGTTTATAATAATGGCACCAATTTTGTTTATTTGGCCTCAAATTCCAACCCGCCGGTAGTTAATGTTAATATTGATGGCAATAAAATTACTCTTAAAGCTTTTAATTTTGGTTCAACCGTAGTAAATGTTTGCGCCGGCGTAGGTACGCCTAGTTGCGCCAGCGTTTATGTAACCGTACAGAATACCGGCGGTCAGGCCCTGGCTTTTAGCCAAAACAATCCAACCGTGGCGGTTAATAAAAATGTTGCCGTTACCGTAATCGGCGGCACCGGCGCTTATACTTTATTAAATAATGTTAATGCCAATATTATTAAGGCGGATTTAAGCGGCAGCACGGTAACTTTAAGCACGACTTCAACCAGCGGTTCGTCGGCTATAACTATTTGTTCTTCGGATATGAGCTCGTGCGGCATTATTAATGCGGTGGTAGGCAATGTAAGTTCAACCGGTCTTACTTTTAGCATGTCTAATCCGGTTATGTCTATCGGACAGAATTTAAGCATTACCATTTCCGGCGGCGCCGGCGGTAATTATAGTGTATTTTCTAACAGCAATACTAGCGCCGTGTCAGCCAATATTTCCGACAGTAATTTAGTCTTAGTTGCTAATAACGGCGGTGTGGCTACGATAACGGTCTGTTCTTCTATGGGTAACTGCGCGCCTTTAGTAGTGACTGTAAACTACAATACTACCAGAGGCGGTTCTTTATCACTTAGCCAAAACAATTTATGGCTTTTAGCCGGTCAATCTTCGGCCGTCACGGTTTCCGGCGGCACTATGCCTTATACGGCCGTTGGTTATTCGGAAAGTATTTTAAAAACCAGTTTTAATAATAATATTCTTACCATAACCGGCGTATCGAGCGGTTCGGCTACGGTTAATATTTGTTCGGCTGGCGGTTGTATCGGTTTGTCTGTTTTAGTTACCGGTTCAAGCGCTAGCGCCGATACTAATACCGCGACCCCATTATCTTTAAGCCAAACCAGTCTGGCTTTAAGCGTTGGCAATACCGGTAAAATAATAATTTCCGGAAACGGTGCTTATAGCATTTCTTCCAATTCTAATTCTGGTGCGGCCTCGGCGACTTTAAGCGGCAGCACGGTAACGGTTACGGCGTTAGCGGTTGGCAGTACTAATATCTCTATTTGCCAGAACGGCGGACAATGCGCTTCTGTAGCCGTAACTATAACAGCGGCTATCGCGCCGACAGTAGAATCCGACTGGACTTTTTGCGCCAATGAAAAAACGCAATGTGCTTTTTCCGGCAGCCGAACGATAAGATATGGCGCCAAGGATAAATATTTTTACGGCACTTTTTCCGGCGGCGTAGCTTGCACGAATTCTATTTTTGGCGATCCGATTGAAAATACGGCTAAGCAATGTACCTACGGCGGAACCGTTCCGGCCGGCGCTAAAATTATTTCTTCCGCGGCCGCTTCACAAGATTCTTCCGACTGGACTTTTTGCGCCAACGAAAAACAAACCTGTTCATTCAGCGGTTATCAAACAGTTCGTTATGGCGCTAACAGCAAATATTTTTATAGCAGTTATTTAAACGGCGTTGGCTGCTCTAACGCAGTTTTAGGCGATCCGATCGTTAATTATGTTAAACAATGCTATTACGGCGGAATAATTCCGGATGATTCTACCGCGGGTGCTAAAACCGATACGGGCGCGTCTTCTTCGGTTACGGAAAAATTTATGTTTACTAAAACTCTTATCTACGGAGCAACCGGCGATGATGTTAAAAAATTACAAGAACGTTTAAAGACCGAGGGCTTATATAGCGGAGCGATTGACGGTAAGTTTTTAACTTCAACCGTAGTTGCGGTGAAAGCTTATCAAAAAAGTAAGGGTATAATACAGACGGGTAACGTCGGACCTTTAACTATAACGGCTCTTAATAAATAATTTATTTTTCATTTTGTTAAATAAAAAACTCGGCTATACGGCCGAGTTTTTTAGTGGTATTTTAAAAAAATTATTCAATACAGCAATCAATCGCTTTTTTTACCAAGATGCCGAGTTTACCCATAAAGCCTTTTTTCTCGGTGTCATGTTTATTTAAAGCCCCGTCGTCAATTTTTTTAATATCGCCGACATTTAAAAGCTTCATATTAAGGCCCCAAAACAGCGAGTATAAATTATAGGCTTTGCCGAAAAGGTCATAAGCCTCATCTTTTTTATTCATGCCTAATTGTTTTGTACCGACTTCCATAAGCCGCATGGAGGCGGCCAGGAGATGCTTAGAAATGCACCAAACTTCGCCTTCGTATTCTTTAATAATTTTTTTAAGAAGCTCTTTTCTCATTTCTCGAACATCTTTAATCAGGTCGTAGTATTCCGGTTTTTCAAGCTTCGCCCCGGTAAAAAAGAAATGCTCTTCGATACTTACTAAGTTCATTATGGCGATACTTAAATCTTGATCGGACGATAAATCCATTTTCTCTTGCTTTTTCATTTCGTCAACTTTTTGGATAAATTCGTTGATATTTTTTATCGGGTTTTGATTGTTGTTTATTTTGTCCATATGACTATTTGGTTAAAAAATAAAAAATTATGCTTAAGATGATAATTGGTGCTATCGGCATGACGACTTTTTGAAAAGGAAAATAGGCATGCCCGTTATTTTTTTCTTTAAGATAAAAGTACCAACTGGCGCCGAACCAGAAAGCCGAACTGCCGGCGATTATTCCAAAAAGCAATTTATCCAATCCGCAAGAGCATAAAGTATTTAACGGATTTCCAATAATGCCGGAATAAGAAAGCGGAATAATAATTAAGGCGTAATAAGCCAGTATATTTACAAAAATTCTGCCTTTAAAACGAATATTTTTTTTATCTAGCCAACTTTCCGTCCAAACAATCATGGAAACTATAAGTCCGCCGATCCATAAGCCGGTTATAGTGTCGTTAATTCCCAGCCAACGAGAAAAGCCTACGCCCGCGCCGACGGCGATTGTGCAAATTGGGCAAACCGCCAAAGCTTTTTTGGCGAAAAGAAAACTGACCGCGAAGATAAGTAAAAGATAAGTTGATATTTTTTTCATAATATTATTATTGCCCGTTGGTTTTTTGTTTAAAGAAATTTATAATATCCTGGTCGCCAATAAAACATTTTTCTCCGTCAAAAAGTAAAGGCACGCCGATTGAATTCGCCGGCAAACCGCAAATTTTTGCTTTAGCTTCAAGCTCCATAGAGTTAGCTTGATTAGAATAAACCTCTTTTTGAGCAAAAGAAATTTTAATGGCGATTTGATTTTGTTTGATATAATCTTCGACAATTTTACAATGCGGGCAGCCGTCGCCATAGAAAAGGGTTATTTGGCTTTGTTCTTCGGCTGTATTACCCGTCGGCTTCTGGTTTTTATCACCTTCTCCCGAGAGCGCGAAAAATGAGAAGAAAAAAATGGCGACAAATAAAATTGTTGGAATAATTATTTTTTTGTTCATAGTTATATTATAGCTGATTATTAATTATTTTATAAGTCCCCTATATTAGTATAAAAAAAGCCAGCAAAATATTTTTAGTCTGCTGGCTGTAGTTGTGTCTGAAAGTGCGATTAGGCGGACTCGGGGCCATAACCGAAGATAATCGGATTTTTTCCTCTGCCGCGAGAAATAATAATTACACCTCCGAATTGCGTTTGGCATTTTTTGCAGCTGCAATAGTTTGAGCCACCAAGAGTTTTTCCCAACTCAAATCTTTTTGATTTAGCATTTGGACGCCAATGTAATCTGCCCACGCCCCTCAACTGCATAAAAGATGGATGTATTTTGTACTCTTCGCCCAAGATTACGGTCATCAAAATATCTTCGCAACCTTTTTTGTAACAACGAATTTTGACCTCATCGCCTTTTTTGTAATGAACCCACGACCCTGTCTTCGTTTTTGGCATACAGCCTCCTTATTTGGCAGTTTTTCAGATTTATTTTATATATGTTTATGATATTTTATCTAATCTGTTAAAAAAGTCAAGCTTGTTTTTTTAATATTTTTAGGCTAAAATAGTATTAATTTTATGATTATACTAGGCATTGAAACTTCTTGCGATGAAACCGCGGCTTCGGTAGTTTGTGGCACGGGCGATAAAGTTAAGATTTTATCAAACATAGTTTCGTCGCAAATTGAGATACATAAAAAATATGGCGGCGTGGTGCCGGAAGTAGCGGCGCGGGAGCATGTTTTAAATATGCTACCGGTGGTTAATGAAGTAATCGCGGGTATAAAAAAAATTGACGCGATCGCGGTAACGATCGGACCGGGTTTAGTGACTTCATTACTCGTTGGAGTAGAAACGGCTAAGACTTTAGCGTACGCCTGGCGTGTGCCGGTAGTTGCCATTAATCACATCGAAGGCCATATTTATGCTAATTTTATAAACAACCAGCCAAAATTTCCCGCGCTTATATTAACCGTTAGTGGCGGGCATACCATGTTAATTTTAATGAGCGGACACGGAAAATATAAAGTGCTGGGCGAGACGCGCGATGATGCAGCCGGCGAAGCTTTTGATAAAGCGGCGCAATTACTCGGACTAGGTTATCCGGGCGGGCCGGCGATTGCGGCAGCGGCCGCAAAATTTAAAATTGAAAATGGAAAGTTGAAAGTTTCTCTACCGAGGCCGATGATAAACTCAGGTGATTTTAATTTTTCATTTTCCGGTTTAAAGACGGCCTTACTGTATGCCATACAAAAAGATAAAAATTGGAAAAATAGAGTTTCCGAGTATGCTTATGAGTTTGAACAAGCCGTAGCTGAGGTTTTAGTGAGCAAAACCATTAAGGCCGCTAAGAAATATAATTGTCAGAATATAATGCTGTCCGGCGGCGTGGCCGCTAATATTGAATTAAGAAATCAACTTGAAAATGCAGTACGAAAATTAAGCGGCGCTAAATTATTAATTCCCGAATTTAAATATTGTACGGACAATGCGGCTATGATCGCTACTGCCGGATATTTTAGAGCTAAAAATAAAAAATTTATTGCTTGGCAAAAATTAAAAGCCGACGCTAATCAGGAATTAAAATAAATTTTATTTGACAAATTTTTTATTTTTGCTATACTGTATTTAGAACTTAAACAATTATAAATCCCGCTTAGGTCCCGAGAAATCGGGGTTGGGCTTAAGCTTAATGGGTGGTTTCTGCGTTAGTGGAAACCCGGCTTCCTCCGTAATCATAGGATAACTGATGTCTTCTGCCAGAGGCGGAGCACGAGTCAGTAAAAGTGGTCTCGAAATCCGTTTTACTGGCGGATTTTTTTATTAATCTGCCGTTTATTTCAAGACCAAAATAAGGGTGGCAACACGTAAAGTCAAAGGCTTTTCGTCCCTTAAGTATAGTTTTTCTATGCTTAAGGGACGAGAAGCTTTTTTGTTTTTAAAATTATTATATGAAAAAATATTTTTATAAAAATAGATGCAGTGAATTCTGGCGAAGATTTTTTCTGGATTCCTGTCTTCGCAGGAATGACGAGGAAAATTTTTATTATTAATTTAAATATAAATTTTATGCCAATGATATTTTTAGACCAGAAAGACCTGCCGACGCATTATTATAATATTGTTCCGGATTTACCGCGACCGTTAGACCCGCCGCTTCATCCGGGAACGAAACAGCCATTAAAACCCGAAGATTTAGCGCCGTTATTTCCGCCGGAATTAATTAAGCAGGAAATGTCCGACGAAAGCATGATAGAAATTCCGGAAGAAGTTAGAAAAGCTTACATGATATATCGGCCAAGTCCGTTAATTCGCGCCACTAGGCTGGAAAAAGAATTAAATACGCCGGCCAAAATATATTATAAATACGAAGGCGTTAGTCCTGTCGGTAGTCATAAATTAAATACGGCTTTAGCGCAGGCTTATTATAATAAGCAAGCCGGCGTAAAAAGATTAACTACCGAAACCGGCGCCGGCCAGTGGGGCTCAGCTTTAGGTTTCGCCTGCAATTATTTCGGTCTGGGCTTAACCGTTTATATGGTTCGCGTGAGTTATGAACAGAAACCTTATCGCCGAATTATGATGAAGACTTACGGTGCCGAGTGCATCGCCAGTCCGTCAAATTTAACCGAGGCCGGTAAAAAGATGCAGGCCGAGCATCATAATTCTCCGGGCAGTTTAGGTATGGCTATCGCTGAAGCCGTCGAAGACGCGGCTAAACACGATGATACTAAATATGCTTTAGGCTCGGTTTTAAATCATGTTTTACATCATCAGACAATAATTGGGCAAGAAGCTATAAAGCAAATGGAAATCGCCGGCGATTATCCGGACATAATTATCGGTTGCCATGGCGGCGGCAGTAATTTAGCCGGTATTGCTTTTCCGTTTTTGCGAGATAAGCTAAAAGGTAAAAAGAAAAATTTACGCGTAATCGCGGCCGAGCCGACTTCTTGTCCGTCATTAACTAAAGGCGAGTATAAATATGATTACGGCGACACGGTCGGTCTAACGCCATTCGTAAAAATGTATACTATGGGCTATGACTTTATACCGCCGTCTATCCATGCCGGAGGTTTAAGGTATCATGGCGCGGCGCCAATTATTAGTTTACTAAAAGACGAGGGTTTAATAGAGGCTGTGGCTTATGGGCAAAAAGAGATTTTTGAGGTAGCGGTAAAGTTTGCGCGCAGCCAAGGAATTATTCCGGCGCCCGAATCAGCTCATGCGATTAAAGCAGTGTTTGATGAAGCGGAAAAATGTCGTTTGTCCGGCGAAAGTAAAACGATTTTGTTCAACTTGTCCGGTCATGGGCATTTTGATATGGTGGCGTATGAGAATTATTTGGATGGAAAAATGTAAAAAATATCGCAGGAACAGGGCATTGCTCTGTTCCTGCGTATTTGATAGAATAAAACCATGAAATTAGATAAAAATAATATGAAAAAAACTGTCTTTTCCGGAGTGCAACCTTCGGGCGTTTTGCATTTAGGCAACTACTTAGGCGCCTTAGCGCAATGGGTGGAAATGCAGAATCAAGCTAACTGCATTTTTTGCGTGGTGGATTATCACGCTATTACGGTTAAACAAGAGCCTAAAGAATTGTCGCGGCGCATTTTAGACGTAGTAAAAATTTATTTGGCATCCGGTATTAATCCGGAAAAAGCCATTATTTTTCAGCAATCGGACATTACGGCGCATACGGAATTGGCTTGGATATTAAATTGCGCGACTGCGCGCATGGCGGATTTAAATAAAATGACGCAGTTTAAAGAAAAGGGCGCTAATAAAGAATCGGTTAGTGTGGGTCTTTTTGATTACCCGGTTTTAATGGCGGCTGATATTTTATTATATAATACCGATGCCGTGCCGGTCGGTGATGATCAGGTACAGCATGTGGAACTGACTCGTACTTTAGCTAAGAGGTTCAACGGCGAATACGGACAAGTTTTTAAAGTGCCGGAAGTAGCGGTTAGAAAACAGGGCGCGCGTATTATGGGCTTAGATGATCCGACAAAAAAGATGAGCAAGAGCGCTAGTTCGGCGGCAAGCTATATTGCTTTAACCGACGCGCCCGAAGTAGCAGTTAAAAAAATTATGCGAGCAGTGACAGATTCAGGTTCGGAAATTAAATATGACCAAAAGAAAAAACCGGCGATTGCTAATTTAATGACGATATATTCGCTTTTGAGCGGTATGAGTATTAAAGAGTTAGAACAAAAGTATAAAAATAAAGGCTACGGTGATTTTAAAAAAGATTTAGCTGAAGTTGTTAAGAAATTTTTAACCGAGTTTCAAATTAAATATAATAGTTTTACCGATGAAGAAGTTAAACAGATATTAAAAGACGGCGCTGATAAAATCAGGCCGATTGCCGAAGAGACTTTAAAAAATGTAAAAATTAAATTAGGAATAAATTAATACTATGGCAGATCAATTTAAAGCAGTTATCAATCAATTAAATAAAACCGCGGCTATCATGAAAATTAAACATGATGAGCTGGAAATTTTAAGAAAGCCGGATCGGATAATCGAGATTTCTTTACCGGTTTTAATGGATGACGGGCATATTAAAGTTTTTACCGGCTACCGCGTGCAATATAATAATATCCGTGGGCCGTATAAGGGCGGAATTCGTTTTCACCCTAAAGTTAATTTAGACGAAGTTAAAACTTTGGCTTTTTGGATGACCATAAAATGCGCCGTGGCCGACATACCTTACGGCGGCGGCAAAGGCGGCGTGACCGTTGACGTAAAAAAATTAAGCAACGGCGAATTGGAGCGATTAACCCGCGCTTATACTAGGGGTTTCGCTGATTTTATCGGTCCTTATAAAGATGTACCGGCGCCGGACGTTTATACTACTCCGCAAATTATGGCTTGGATTATGGATGAATATAGCCATATCAAAGGTGAAAATACGCCGGCCGTCGTAACCGGCAAACCGGTAGAAATCGGCGGTTCGCTCGGCCGCGGTACGGCTACCAGCTTAGGCGGGTTTTACGTTTTTGAGCAGGTACTGGAAAAAATTAAAATGAAAAAAAATAAAATTAGCTTGGCGATCCAGGGTTTCGGTAACGTTGGTATGAATTTTGCGGTTATCGCTTACGCGGCCGGTTATAAAATAGCGGCGGTTTCGGATTCACGCGGCGGGATTTATAATGAAAAAGGTTTAAATATAGATGAAGTTTTACTGCATAAGCAGACTACCGGCAGCGTTATTGATTTTAAGGGGGCTAAAAATATTACTAATGAAAAATTATTGGAGTTGCCGGTTGAAGTTTTAGCGCCGGCGGCTTTAGAAAATGTGATTGATAAAAAAAATGCCGGCCGCATCAAAGCTAAAATTATTCTTGAGCTAGGTAACGGTCCAACTACGGCCGAAGCCGAAATTAAGCTGCAAAAAAAAGGCGTTTTAATCGTACCGGATGTTTTAGCAAATTCCGGCGGCGTGATCGTTTCTTATTTTGAATGGGTGCAGAATTTACGCCATTTTTATTGGGAGCAGGCTAAAGTTGAAGGCAATTTAGAAAAGCAGATTGTCGGCGCTTTTAAAAAAGTTTGGCAGACCATGGAAAATCAAGATAATAACGATATGCGCACCGCGGCTTATATGGTAGCGGTAGAAAGATTAGTTAAAGCTTTAAGCGTTAGAGGAATTTAAGTTGTCATTGCGAGGAGCGTAGCGACGAAGCAATCTCACGGATGGTGAGTTTAGATAAAAGTTTGTTGTTCGTGAGATTGCTTCGCTCCCGATGGTCGCTCGCAATGACAGATAATTATATGGATATTCAAGAACTTTTGGCTTCGGCCAAAACGCAAACTTTTGATCGGTTTGCTCAAAAATTAAATAGTTTAGTCAGAGAAAACTATAATTTTAGTAATTTAAACGAGTCTAATCGAAAAATTATTTTAGATATAATTAAGAAGCATATTGGCGAGATTCATAACGGGATGGGTATCTCTTCGGTTACACTTAGAAATGAAGAATATAAATTATATCAAAACAGATTAAAATTAAAATTAACCGAACATGATTTAGAAGATATTAAAAAAATTCTGGGGTTATTTAAGAAATAAAATTTAAATAAAAAAACCGAGGTAATATTACTTCGGTTTTTTGATATAGAAATTTTATTTTTCTCTGATTAATTTTAGTAATTTGTTTTTTTCTTTTTCCATTAATTTTTTTGTTTTGGCTTCTAAATTTAGCCGTAGCACCGGTTCGGTGTTTGATTTTCTAATATTAAACCACCAATCTTTGTATTCAATCGTCACGCCGTCTAGCTCAAAAATTTTTCCGTCTTTATATTTTCTTTTTATTTCTTTTAATTTGGCGTTTTTATTTTTAACTTCGCTGTTGGTTTCTTCGATCTGGAAATATTTAACATAGTCTTTTATCATTTCCGAGAAGATTTTTTTACTTTCTGAAAGTATTTGCGTAATGATTACCGCCGTTATCATAGCGCTATCAGCTCTAAAATTATCCCTAAAATAATAATGGCCGGAAATTTCTCCCCCGAAGATAGCTCCGGTTTTTTTCATTAATTTTTTTATAAAACTATGGCCGACCCTGGAAATTAAAGGCTGGCCGCCGTTAGCTTTTATTAATTCCGGGATAAGATGACTGCAGCGCAAATCATAAATTATTTTTTCTCCCCGGTGCCGGTTTAAAAAATATTTTGACAAAACGGCGACGATAGAGGCGCCGTTTATCAAATTACTGTTTTCGTCAACGAAAAATACTCTATCGGCGTCGCCGTCAAAGGCCATACCGAAATCAGCTTTCGTTTGCTTAACTTTATTTTGTAAAGCCACTAAATTTTTGCTTTCGATCGGGCTGGGCTGATGATTAGGGAAAGAACCGTCCGGTTTAAAATATAAAGGTATGATTTTACAGGGGAGTTTCGCATAAATTTTTGATAAAATTTTTCCACCCATGCCGTTGCCGGCGTCAGCAACTATTTTAAGCCGGCTAATTTTATTTTTATCAATAAAATTTAAGACATTTTTAATATAGTCTGGGAAAATATTAATTTTTTTTATTTTTTGTTTGGTAGCTTTTTTATTTATTTTATATTTTATAACTGCTTGTCTAAGTTTTTTTATATCGCTTTCGCCAAAAGGAATAGCGCCGGCTCGGGTTAACTTAAAACCATTCCACTCCTTAGGATTATGGGAGGCGGTTATCATAATAGCGGCTAAGTTTAATTTTCCGGAAGCAAAATATGTTCCATCGGTTGAAACCATCCCAATATCGATTACTTCGGCGCCGGCCTGATTTATGCCTTTAGTTAAAGCGTTAAATATTATTTTTGAAGAAAGCCGCATATCCCTGCCAACAACAATTTTTTTAGCTTTGGTAAGTTTTGTAAAACAAAAGCCGATGGCTTGCGCCGTTTTTTTATTTAGTTGGTTTGGATAAATTCCGCGGATATCATAAGCTTTAAAAATATCAGGATTAACTTGCATATTGCCTTTTAGTTATATTTTAGTTTATTTTTTTAAAACCAGCATAATCCCGCCCATTCCCCAAAGTATGGCCATTAGTGCTATAACCCAGCCGATAAAAGGCAGAGCAAAAATTAAATAGGCCGCTACAACGCCGATAATCATAGCTAAAATTAAGGAATCTTTTTTCTTGGGCCAATAATTATTTATTAAATTTTTACCGATTAAAATGCCGACTAAAATTTTACTGGCATACATTGCAATTAGCCAGAGCGCCGATAGAATAAGAGACAGGGGAATGCCGA